>NZ_JAMYOA010000010.1:0-226144 GCF_040319515.1 Mesorhizobium sp. M0909 | reverse complement strand
CCTAACCGCCATCGTCTCCCTGCTCGGGGGCCCGTATTTGTTATTATTGTAATGGGGCGTGAGGGGGTGGGGCGGGGGTGGTGGCTCCGACCCCACCCCGCGTCACAAAATGCCGCCGCGCGGCAATTTGCTCCGCGACCCTCCCCTCAAGGGGGAGGGTTAGGAGCTCACCCCTGCGACGGCGTGAACCGCGCCACCAGCGTGTGGTTCTCTGCCGCATAGGTGAACCGGACATGGGTGACGGGGTGCTCGGCGCTCCATGTCCGCCGCTCGATCACCAGGCACGGCGCGCCGGTCTCGATGTCGAGCGCCGCCGCGATGTGCTTTTCGGCGGCAACCGCGCGGATGCGATGCTCGGCGGCACTCCACGGCACGCGCCCGATCAGCCACGGACCGGGCGCGGTCTCGAGAAACGCCTCTTCGGCGGCCTCCGGCACGGCAGCCAGGTTGATCAGCCGCTGCTCGTGGGCAAACGGCCGCTTGCCGGCGAAATGCAGGCATTCCAGCGCCAGCACTGGTCCGGCGACGTCGAGTTCAAGCAGGGCGCGGTCGTCGGTGTTGCTGCGCCTTCTGCTTCGCGCCATGCGCTCATAGCGGTAGGGTAGGCCAAGTGCCTCGACCTCGATCCGGATGTCGTGGATTTCGAGAACGGCCGCCTGCGATTGCGGCCGGCGGACAAAGCTGCCCGAACGACGCCGGCGCTCGATCAGCCCGGCCTTGGCCAGTTGCGACAGCGCCTTGTTCACTGTCATGCGCGAACAATTGTATTCGGCCGTCAGTTCATGCTCGAACGGAATGCGGTGGCCGGGCGCCCAGGCACCCGACAGGATCCGTTCGCTGATGTCCGACAGGATGCGCTGGTGCAGCGAAAGAACCTCGCCGCCGTCCGCGCTTCCAGAATCCGCGCTTGTTGTCGCGATCATGCTCATGCCGAAAGCGCCGTCATCACCTTGCGGAACCGCTCGGCGATAGCATCGCGCCTGGCATGCATACCGCCGCTGACCAGTTTCCTGCCATGCACCCAGACGCAATCGATCTTGGTGCCGTTGGCAAAAATCCAGGCGTCAAGGATTGCATCGCCCGTCTTGCCGGCCAGCGATGGATGCTTGCCGTCGAGCGAGACGAAATCGGCCGGGGCACCTGCTGCGATCTGCGAGGGGCCGGCGCCCAGCGCGGCACTGCCACCATCGAGCGCTGCGTCGAACAAAGCACGGCCGGTCGAGCCGCCGGCGACGGCCAGCACGTTGCGGGCGCGGTGGGCGAGGCGCTGCGAATATTCGAGCTGCCGCAACTCGTCAGGCAGGCCGATCAGGACGTTTGAATCCGAGCCGATGCCAAAGCGGCCGCCATGCTGCATGAACAAGGACGCGGCAAAGGTGCCGTCGCCGAGATTGGCCTCGGTGATCGGACAAAGGCCGGCAACGGCGCAGCTTTTCGCCATTTGCACCGTCTCTGTGTCGGTCATGTGGGTGGCGTGGATCAGGCACCAGCTCCGGTCGACCTTGGCATTGGCAAGCAGCCACTCGACCGGCCGCGCCCCGGACCAGGCAAGGCAGTCCTCGACCTCCTTCATCTGCTCGGCGATGTGGATGTGGATCGGCCCCTCCGGCGCCATCACCGTGATGTTTTCCAGTTCCTCCGGTGTCACGGCACGCAGGCTGTGCGGGGCGACGCCGACAACGCCTTGATTCAAGCTGCGAACGGATTCGCGGCATTTCTCAACAAGCCGCGAGAACTGGTTCACATTGTTGATGAACCGCCGCTGGCCATCATTTGGCGCAGCGCCGCCGAAAGAGGAATGCGCGTAGAACACCGGCAGCAGCGTCAGCCCGATGCCCGTCTCGGACGCTGCGGCAATGATGCGTTCCGCCATCTCGGCGATGTTGGCATAGGGCCGGCCGTCGCGGTCGTGGTGTAAATAGTGAAACTCGCCGACACGCGAGAACCCGGCCTCCAGCATCTCGACATAGAGCTGGGCCGCGACCGCCTCGACCTGGTCCGGCGTCATCGAAAGCGCGAAACGGTACATCACCTCGCGCCAGCTCCAGAAACTGTCGGCGGAAGGCCCGCGCAATTCGGCAAGGCCGGCCATGCCGCGCTGGAAGGCGTGGCTGTGCAGGTTCGGCATGCCGGATAGAAGGATGGCCTGGCGCTCGTCGCCAGGCAGGAGCGAGGTATTCGCCTCGACCGCGGCGATCCTGCCGTCGGAGATGACGATCCGCACATTGCTGTGCCAGCCGTCGGGCAGAAGTGCGTGTTCCGCGAAGATTGCCGTCACGTTTTTCTCCAAATCCCGGTCTGCCATGCGATGATAACGCTTGCAGTGCCTTTTGATATGTATATACATAATCGTCACCGATTGAAACGGAAAAGATGATGGCTGCAGAGAGCAAAAGCCGGGCAGGGGAGGTTCGCCTGTGGCGCAATGCGCGCCTCGCGACCATGGCCGAAAGCAGCACCGGGTTAGGCGTCGTAGAGCACGGTGCGATCGCCGTGCGCGATGGCAGGATCGTTTATGCCGGGTCGGAAGCCGACATGCCGGCAGCACTCCGCGAGGGCGCCGAGGCGACCGACTGCGAAGGCCGCTGGATTACGCCCGGCCTGATCGACTGCCACACTCATCTGGTCCACGCCGGCAACCGTGCCAATGAATTCGAGATGCGGTTGGCCGGCGCCACCTATGAAGAGGTTGCCAAGGCCGGCGGCGGCATCGTTTCCTCGGTCAAGGCACTGCGCGCGGCCAGCGAGGACGAGCTGGTCGCCCAGTCGCTGCCGCGCCTCGATGCGCTGATCGCCGAAGGTGTCACCACCGTCGAGATCAAATCCGGCTACGGTCTCGACCTCGAAAACGAGAGGAAGTCGCTGCGCGCCGCGCGACGGCTGGGCGGTGAGCGGCCGGTGACGGTCAGGACCACTTTCCTCGGCGCCCATGCGCTGCCGCCCGAAGCAAAAGGCGACAAGGATGCCTTCATCGATCTTGTCGCCAACGAGATTTTGCCGGCCATCGCTGCCGAGGGCCTGGCCGATGCCGTCGACGGTTTTTGCGAAGGCATTGCATTTTGGCCGGAGCAGATCGCCCGCGTGTTCGATGCCGCGAAGGCGGCGGGCCTGCCGGTCAAGCTCCATGCGGACCAGCTGTCCAATCTGCACGGCGCGGAACTTGCTGCGCGCTATGGTGCGCTGTCGGCCGACCACCTCGAATACACCGACGAGGCCGGTGCGGCGGCGATGGCGAAGGCAGGATCCGTGGCGACCATCCTGCCCGGCGCCTACTATTTCATCCGCGAGACCAAGAAGCCGCCAATCGCCCTGTTTCGCCAGCATGGCGTCAGGATGGCCGTTGCCACCGATAACAATCCCGGCACGTCGCCGCTGACCTCGCTGCTGCTGACGATGAACATGGCGGCGACGTTGTTCGGCCTGACGGTCGATGAATGCCTTGCCGGCGTCACGCGCGAGGCTGCCCGCGCGCTCGGGCTGCTTGGACAGACCGGTACGCTGGAGGCCGGAAAATCCGCCGATCTGGCGATCTGGGACGTCGAACGCCCGGCCGAACTCGTCTACCGCATGGGCTTCAACCCGCTGCATGCCCGCATCTGGAGGGGACAATGACCGAACTCAAGCTAAGGCCAGGCAATGCCACGCTGACCGATTGGCGCGCCATCTATCGCGGCGCCGCACTGAGGCTCGACGATGCCTGCCGGCCGAAGATCAAGGCCAGCGCCGAGGCTGTCGCCAGGATCGTTGCCAAAGGCGAGCCGGTCTATGGCATCAACACCGGCTTCGGCAAGCTGGCCAGTGTTCGCATCCCCGCCGCCGACCTGGAAACGCTGCAGCGAAACATCGTATTGTCGCATGCCGCCGGCGTCGGCGAGCCGATGCCCGTCGCAATTTGCCGGCTGATGATGGCGCTGAAGCTGGCCAGCCTGGCACAGGGCGCCTCCGGCGTGCGGCCGCGGACCATCGAACTGCTCGAGGCGATGCTGGCCAACGACGTGATCCCCGTGGTGCCGGCGCAAGGCTCAGTTGGCGCTTCCGGCGACCTTGCGCCGCTGTCGCACATGACCGCGGTGATGATCGGTGTCGGCGAGTGCTTTACCCCGCATGGCCGCTTTCCCGCCAAGGTCGCCTTCGTTTCGCACGGCCTGGAGCCGGTGATACTGGGCGCCAAGGAAGGCCTGGCGCTGCTCAACGGCACCCAGTTCTCGACCGCGTATGCGCTTGCCGCTTTGTTCGAAGCGGAGGTGCTCTACCAGTCGGCACTGGTCGCCGGCGCGCTGTCGACCGATGCCGCCAAAGGCTCCGACGCTCCGTTCGATCCACGCATCCATCTGCTCCGGAAACATCGCGGCCAGATCGAGACGGCCGAGGCGTTGCGCAATTTGATGGCCGGCAGCGCCATCCGTGAATCGCACCGCGTCGGCGACGAGCGCGTGCAGGATCCGTATTGCCTGCGCTGCCAGCCGCAGGTGATGGGCGCTGCACTCGACGTGCTCCGCAAGGCTGCGGACACGCTCGCCACCGAGGCCAACGGCGTCACCGACAATCCGCTGATCTTTGCCGAGGACGACTCCGCGCTTTCGGGTGGCAATTTCCACGCCGAGCCGGTGGCCTTCGCCGCCGACATGATCGCGCTCGCCGTCTGCGAAATCGGCTCGCTGTCGGAGCGGCGCATCGCCATGCTGGTCGACCCGGCGCTGTCGGGCATGCCGGCCTTTCTCACGCCCAAGCCGGGTTTGAATTCCGGTTTCATGATCCCTCAGGTCACGGCCGCGGCACTGGTTTCTGAAAACAAGCAAAAAGCCTATCCGGCCAGCGTCGATTCGATCCCGACCTCGGCCAACCAGGAAGACCATGTCTCGATGGCGGCGCATGGGGCGCGCCGGCTCATCGGCATGGTCGAGAATGCGACGGCCGTCATCGGCATCGAATTGCTGGCCGCCGCACAGGGCTGCGATTTCCATGCGCCTCTGGCCTCGAGCGCGGCACTGGAGGCGGTGCGCCGGCTGGTCAGGGCAGAGGTGCCGCATCTCGACAACGACCGGCACTTCCACCCGGACATGGAGAAGGCCATCGCCATGGTACGCAGCGGCGCGGCGGTGGAAGCGGCAAGCGCGGTGAAACTGCCGGGGATTGCGTCATGAGACTGTTATCGCCGCGTTACGCCGCGATGGGTCGTGTTCCGTCGCGCCCCCCTCTGTCCTGCCGGACATCTCCCCCTCCAGGGGGGAGATTGGCAGCTTCGGGGACTGCGCCCTTTCTGCATCCTACGAGATTGGCGAAAGTAGAGATGATAGCCAATCTCCCCCCTGGAGGGGGAGATGTCCGGCAGGACAGAGGGGGGCGCTGTCCCGCCAACCTCAGCCCGGCAACACCGAAACTTTCAAAGTCAGAAACAAAAAACCCGCCTCAAGGGCGGGTCGTCGGGCTGAATCAGCACCATAGCCAAATTATTAGCATAGCTGCCGGCACAAAGCAAGAACAAAATACGTCGCAACCAGCAAAAAGCGAGATCGGTGTTCAAAGACGGTCGCAGAGTTGCGTTCTGTCACGCGGAGACTTCCGATGACCTCGCCCTCCTGGCTCACCGTCACCCAAGGCACGGCACCCTTGCTGGTTTCGATCCCGCATACCGGCATCGATCTCGCCGGCCTCGACAGCCGGCTAATCTCGCCCTGGCTCGGCCGCCGTGACGCCGACTGGTGGATCGACAAGCTTTATGACTTCGCAGAAGACCTCGGCGCGGCCGTTGTGCATACGGCGATTTCGCGCACCGTCATCGACGTCAACCGCGATCCGTCCGGCGCCTCGCTCTATCCCGGCCAGACGACGACTGGGCTCTGTCCGACCGAGACATTTGACGGCGATCCACTCTACCGCAAAGGTGAAGAGCCGGGACCGTCGGAGATCGACGAGCGCCGCGAGAAGTTCTTCGTGCCTTATCATGCCGCGCTGCAGGCCGAGATCGACAGGCTGCACGCTTTGCATGGGAAGATCGTCGTCTATGACTGCCATTCGATCCGTTCGGTGCTGCCGCGCCTATTCGAAGGCAAATTACCGGTCTTCAATCTCGGCACCAACGACGGCAAGAGCGCCGATCCGACGCTGCAGGAGAAAGTCAGGCAGATTCTGGGCGAAACCGGCGAGAGCTTCGTCGTCAATGGCCGCTTCAAGGGCGGCTGGATCACGCGCCATTTCGGCCAGCCGCAAAACGGCGTCCACGCGCTGCAGATGGAGCTGTCCAACCGCGGCTATCTGCGCGAGCCCGAAGGCAAGGGCATGCCCGGCAATTGGCCGGTGCCTTACGATGCCGAATTCGCGGCGCCAATCCGCGTCACGCTGAGAAAGATCCTGGAAACCGCGATCGCCTGGGCCGAGCGCTGACGCGCGGCGCGCTTCATTCGAAAGGGACAATCATGACCGATCCTCGCCACAACATCCGTGAAGTGCGCAGCCCGCGCGGCAGCGAGCTCAACGCCCGCACCTGGCTGACGGAAGCGCCGTTGCGCATGCTGATGAACAATCTCGATCCCGATGTTGCCGAGAACCCCAATGAACTGGTCGTTTATGGCGGCATCGGCCGGGCGGCGCGCACCTGGAACGATTTCGACCGCATCGTTGCCTCGCTGAAGACGCTTGGCGACGACGAGACGCTTTTGGTGCAATCCGGTAAGCCGGTCGGCGTGTTCCGCACCCATCCCGATGCACCGCGCGTGCTGATCGCCAATTCCAACCTGGTGCCGCACTGGGCGACATGGGAGAAATTCAACGAGCTCGATAGAAAGGGCCTGATGATGTACGGCCAGATGACGGCCGGCTCGTGGATCTACATCGGCACGCAAGGCATCGTGCAGGGCACCTATGAGACCTTCGTCGAGGCCGGCCGCCAGCACTATGGCGGCAATCTCAGGGGCAAGTGGATACTGACCGGCGGCCTTGGCGGCATGGGCGGTGCCCAGCCGCTCGCCGCGGTCATGGCCGGCGCCTGCTGCCTGGCCGTCGAATGCGATCCCGACCGCATCGATTTCCGGCTGCGCACCCGCTACGTCGACGAACGCGCCGACACGCTCGACGAGGCTCTGGAAAAGATCGAGCGCTGGACCAAAGCCGGTGAGGCGAAATCGGTCGGCCTCGTCGGCAACACCGCCGACATCCTGCCGGAACTGGTGCGGCGCGGCGTGCGCCCCGACATCGTCACCGACCAGACCTCGGCGCATGACCCGCTCAACGGCTATCTGCCCAAGGGCTGGTCGCTGGCCGAGTGGCGCGAGAAGCGCAGCAGCGACCCGAAGGCCGTCGAAAGAGCTGCCCGCGCGTCGATGCGCGAGCACGTCGAGGCGATGGTGGCGTTCTGGAACGCCGGCGTGCCGACGCTCGATTACGGCAACAACATCCGCCAGGTGGCGAAGGAGGAGGGCTTCGAGAATGCTTTTGCCTTCCCAGGTTTCGTGCCGGCCTATATCCGTCCGCTGTTTTGCCGCGGCATCGGCCCGTTCCGCTGGGCGGCACTTTCCGGCGACCCCGCGGATATCTACAAGACCGACGCCAAAGTGCGCGAACTCACGCCCGGCAACACCCATCTGCACAATTGGCTCGACATGGCGCGCGAGCGCATCGCCTTCCAGGGCCTGCCGGCGCGCATTTGCTGGGTTGGGCTCGGCGATCGCCATCGGCTCGGCCTCGCCTTCAACGAGATGGTCGCCAGGGGCGAACTGAAGGCACCGGTGGTCATCGGCCGCGATCACCTCGATTCCGGCTCGGTCGCCTCGCCGAACCGCGAGACGGAGGCAATGAAGGACGGCTCGGATGCCGTCTCCGACTGGCCGCTGCTCAACGCCCTGCTCAACACCGCGTCCGGCGCCACCTGGGTGTCGCTGCACCATGGCGGCGGCGTCGGCATGGGCTTTTCGCAGCATGCCGGCATGGTCATCGTCGCCGATGGCACGCGCGAGGCGGCGAAGCGCCTGGAGCGGGTTCTGTGGAACGACCCGGCGACCGGCGTCATGCGCCACGCCGATGCCGGCTATGACATCGCGATCGAGTGCGCCAGGGAGAACCAGCTCAACCTGCCCGGCATTTTGGACTGAGCCGCGCCTTGCGCATCCTTCGGGCAGCCGAATACCGGTCGATGCCGTGGAAGAACGGCGGCGGGGTCACGACGGAGATTGTCGTGTCGCCGCCAGGTGCCGGGCTCGACGATTTCGACTGGCGCGTCTCGATGGCCCGCGTCGAGGGCAGCGGCCCGTTCTCCGGCTTCGCCGGCGTCGACCGGACCTTGGCCTTGCTGGAAGGCGAGGGCATGGTCCTCGATATCGCCGGCCGGCCGCCGGTCGAAATCACCAAGGCTTCCGACCCGCTTGCCTTTCCGGCCGACGTGCCGACGCAAGCTACGCTGATCGCCGGCCCGATCATCGACCTCAACGTCATGACCCGCCGCGCCCGGGCGACCCACACGGTAAGGCGCCTGCTGATTTCGGCTCCGACGGAGATCCAGGCCGAGGCCGATGAAACACTTATTCTGTGCGTCGACGGCGAACTCAGCGTGGCCGGCGCGGCGCCCATGCAATTGGGGCCGCTCGATGCGCTGTTGCTCGGGGCGCAAGCGCCGGAACTGCGCCTGGATGCGGTCCGGCCGGCGATGCTGTTCGTGATCCGCATCGACCGCACTGCCGGCAACGATTAACGTCTGTTTCCAAACATGATCGTGACGCCGGCCAAATATCGCGTAAGCTGGTCGCTGCATCACGAAAAAGCCTGAATCTTCCGCCGATCAGAAGCCGAAACGATGCTCATAGTGCTCGCCTGGAAGTTGTCGAGAGACGGCATCTTGTCGTGGTGCGGAAACAAACTTTCGGCCAAGTGTTGCGATGCAACCAATTGCATTTGGACCGGTTTTAGGGACATTGCCGTGGCGGTGACGCCGCACTGCGTCCCCAACACGGAACCTTAGATGAATATCCAGACCAATCTCGCACAGATCGAAAAGACGAGCGCCAGCTTCCCGGCTGTCACCGACGAGCCGATACGCTCCCATTTCCTGCCGGAAGATCGGCTGCGCGCTTTGGGCGCAGCCCTTGCCAATGGCGATGCCAAGGACTTGTTCGGTCTGACGCCTTTCGATTTTCAGGCGCGCATTCGTGACAGCGCCAGGAAGATTCTCGATGTCTACCGTTCCACCAACGCTGCCCAGGCGAGGGGCGAAACGATCACGCCCGCGGCGCAGTGGCTGCTCGACAACAACTACCTAGTCGAGGAGACCATTTTTCAGGTCAAGCGCGACCTGCCGCGCCGCTTCTATCGCCAGTTGCCGACGCTGAAACTGTCGGATGGATCCAGCGTGCCGCGCGCACTGGCGGTCGCGTGGACCTATGTCGCGCATTCCGACAGTTCCGTCTCGTCGGCCATGTTCAAGGCGATCGTCGAAGGCTTCCAGTCCGTCGAGCCGCTGAAGATCGGCGAATTATGGGCGCTGCCGTCGCTGCTGCGCTTCGTCCTGATCGAGAACCTTCGCCGCATCGCGGTCCGCGTCAATCGCACGCGGGAACTGCGCCAGATCGCCAACGAGGTCGCCGACCGTGTGCTGGCGACGGACGACAGCGCCGACCGGCAGGCGATACTTTCCCACTACAGCGCCCATGCGCAGGACACCACCTTCGCCACCCAATTGCTCTACCGGCTGCGTGACGGCTCGCAAAATGCCGGCAGGGCGCTGGAATGGCTGGAGGGCGAGCTGGAAAGGACCGGCTCCGACGCCGAGGAGATCATCCTCAGCGAGCACCACACGCTGTCCAGCGGCAACGTGACCACCGGCAACATCATCCGCGGCCTGCGCCTGATCAACGACGTCGACTGGACGGTGTGGTTCGAGGGCGTCAGCCGCATCGACACCTTGCTGCGCGAACGCACCGATTTCGCCGCCCTCGATTTCTTTTCGCGCGACCAATACCGGACTGCGATCGAGGAGCTGGCGCGCCGTTCCGATCTCTCCGAATTTCGCGTTGCCGAAAGGGCGATCGAGCTCGCCGGCCATGCTGCCGATGCACCGGGCTCCGAAAGCGGTCCGATCGCTCACACCGACGTCGGCTTCTTTCTGGTCGGCCCGCGCCGGCAGGAGCTCGAGCGGTCGATCGGCTACCGGCCGACCATCGGCAAGACGCTGAACCGGACGTTCCGCAAGACCGGATGGCTGGGCATCGTCGTGCCGGTGTTTTTGCTGACGGTCCTGCTTCTGGTCGTTTCCGGCAATGCGCTTGCCAATCTCGGCCTATCGGTGCCGTCGATCGTCCTGATGCTGGCCCTGTTCGCGGTGCCGGCCAGCGAAGGCGCGCTCGCATTCTTCAATACCGTCGTCTCGCTGTTTTTGAAACCGACACGTCTCGTCGGCTATGATTTCAGGCACGGTGTGCCGCCCGAGGCGCGCACGCTGGTGGTGGTGCCGTCGCTGATCGGCTCGCGCGACGATGTCGAGGAGAACATCCGCAACATCGAGGTGCATCACCTCGCCAACACGGCAGGTGAGGTCTATTTCGCGCTGCTTTCCGACTGGCCGGACTCGAAGACCGAGATCGATACGGCGGATGTCGAAATCCTCGAATTCGCCCGCGCCGAAATCGCCAGGCTGAACGCCCGCTATCCCTCGGAAGGCGCGCCGCGCTTTTATCTGCTGCATCGGCGCCGGCTCTACAACGCATCGCAAGGCGTCTGGATGGGCTGGGAGCGCAAGCGCGGCAAGCTGCACGAATTGAACCTTCTGCTGCGCGGCGACAGCGACACCACCTTCTTGCCGTTGGAAGTGCCATTGCCGGAGAGCGTCGTCCACGTGATGACCCTGGACGCCGACACCCGCACCACCCGCGACGCCGTCGCTGCGCTGGCCGGCAAGCTTTGCCACCCGCTCAACCGTCCGCATTTCGATGTCGCACGGCGCGAGGTTACTGCAGGTTATTCCATCCTGCAGCCGCGCATCACCGCGTCGCTGACCAGCGGCGACGAGGCATCGTTCTTTCAGCGTGTCTTTTCCGCCAATCGCGGGCTCGATCCATACGTCTTTGCGGTGTCGGACCTCTACCAGGACATCTTCGGCGACGGTTCCTTCACGGGCAAGGGTCTTTACCACGTCGACGCCTTCGAGGCGGCGCTGAAGGGCCGCATCGAGGAAAACACTATCCTCAGCCATGATCTGCTCGAGGGCGCACTGGCGCGATCGGCTTTGGTCACCGACGTCGAACTGGTCGAGGACTATCCGACCCGCTATTCGGTCGATGCGTCGCGCCACCATCGCTGGGCACGCGGCGACTGGCAGCTTCTGGGCTTCATCCTTGGCCCGCGCTCAAACGTGCCGGCGCTGTCGCGCTGGAAGATGGTGGACAATCTGCGCCGCTCGGTGACGCCGATCTTCTGGGTGATGGCCGCGATCGCCGGCTGGACGCTGCTGCCCTTCACGCAGGCCGCGCAATGGCAGGCGCTGCTGATCCTCACGCTGTTCATGGCGCCCACTTTCGATATCGTCAACGCCATCCTGCCGAAGAGCGGCGATCAGACGCCACGCGGCCATTTCTCGGCGCTGGCACGCGATGTTGCCTTCGGTACCGCCCTGGTGGCGCTGAAGATTGTCCTGATGGCACACCTAGCCTGGATGATGGGCGACGCAATCATCCGCACGCTCTACCGCCTGTTCGTCAGCCGCCAGAACCTGCTCGAATGGCGCACCGCCTCGCAGGCACACAAGGGCAGCGACAACGATCTCGGCTCCTACTACAGCATCATGTACGGCGCCGTGATCATCGGCGTCGTCGGCCTCGCCGTCCCGGTGCTGGCCGATTCCACCGGCGCCTTCGTCGCCTTCTTCTTCGCCTTGTTCTGGATCGGCTCGCCCGCCATCGCCTGCTGGATCAGCCGTTCGGCCGAAACCGAGGACCGCCTGCGCATATCGGCCGCCGACATCCACGCGCTGCGCACCGTGGCGCGGCGTACATGGCACTATTTCGAGACCTTCGTGACGGCCGAGCATCATCATCTGCCGCCGGATAATTTCCAGGAAAGCCCGGCCCCCGTGGTGGCGCCCCGCACCTCGCCGACCAACATCGGCGTCTACCTGCTGTCGGTGATTTCGGCACGCGACTTCGGCTGGATCAGCCTCTCCGACGCCGTCAACCGCATCGACGCGACCATGTCGACCATCGAGAGCATGCCGCGCGATCGCGGTCATCTCTTCAACTGGTACGACACCACGACCCTGAAGCCGCTCTACCCGCTGTACATTTCGGCGGTCGACAGCGGCAATCTCGCCGGCCATCTGGTGGCCGTGGCCGCAGCCTGCGCCGAATGGGCCGAAGCGCCGTCGGTGCATGTGCAGGGCGACTTCGAAGGCATCCTCGATACTGTCACCATCCTCGACGAAAGCCTTGAGGAACTGCCCGACGACCGGCGTCAATTGCGGCCCTTGCGCCAGCGGCTCGCCGATCGTCTCGACGGCATGCGGCGGGCGGTAGAATTGATCAAGGCGCAGCCGGAGATGGCGTCGATCCGTACCATCAACCTGGCCGTCCTGGCCGGCGAGATACGCAAGCTCGCGACAGCCATCCACACCGAGGCCGCGTCGACCCAGAGCGACACCATCGCCGATTGGGCGGCCAGGCTCGAAGCCACCTGCGAGGCGCATGTGCACGACGCGCACAGCGACGAAAACGCCGTCGCGGCATTGCGGGCCAAGCTTCTGACGTTGCGCGAGCGCACGCGCCGTTTCGCCTTCGAGATGGATTTCTCGTTCCTGATGCGGCCCGAACGCAAGCTCCTGTCGATCGGTTACCGGGTCGAGGAGCATCAGCTCGACGAAAGCTGCTACGATCTTTTGGCCTCCGAGGCGCGGCTGACCAGCCTGTTCGCCATCGCCAAGGGCGATTTGCCGACCGAGCACTGGTTCCGGCTCGGCCGGCCGATCGTCGAGATCGGCTTCCAGGGCGCACTGATGTCCTGGTCCGGCTCGATGTTCGAATATCTGATGCCGCCCCTGGTGATGAAGGAACCGCAAGGCAGCATTCTCAACCAGACCAGCAAGCTCATCATCAAGCGCCAGATCCAGTATGGCCGTTCGAGGAACGTTCCCTGGGGGATTTCGGAAGCGGCCTACAACGCCCGCGACCGTGAACTGACCTATCAGTACACCAATTTCGGCGTGCCCGGACTCGGCCTGAAGCGCGGCCTTGGCCAAAATACGGTAATCGCGCCTTACGCGACCGTGCTGGCAGCGCAGTTCACGCCGCATGAATCCGTGCAGAACCTGGCCAGGCTGAGGCGGTTGGGCGCGCTGGGCCGGCACGGCTTTTACGACGCGGTGGATTTCACGCCGCAACGCGTCCCCGAGGGCACCGACCACGCCGTCGTGCTCAATTACATGGCCCACCACTCCGGCATGTCGATTGCCGCAGTTGCCGATGCGATCTTCGAAGGGCGCCTGCGCGATCGCTTCCACAGCGATCCGGTGATCGAGTCGGCCGAATTGCTGCTGCAGGAAAGGGCGCCGCGCGACATCCCGACTGCGACCGTCAGAACCGAGGCCGACGAGCGCTCGAAGGACGAGACCGAGCTGGAAAGCCCGGACACCCGCATCGTGCTCGATCCGCTGAGGGCGCTGCGCTCGACCAGTGTCATGTCCAATGGCCGCTACTCGGTCATGGTCACCGCCACCGGCTCCGGCTACAGCCGCTGGGGCGACCTTGCCGTCACGCGCTGGCAGCCGGATCCGACCGAGGACCGCCTTGGTTCCTATATTTTCCTGCGCGACGCCAGCAACGGCGACTGGTGGTCGGCCACCGCCGAGCCGAAGCGCGCCGCCGGCGAGCGGGCGCAGACGCTGTTTTCTGACGACAAGGCGAGCCTCGTCAAATCGGTTGGATCGCTGCGTTCAGAAGTCGAGTGCATCGTCATCTCGGAAGGCAATGGTGAGGGCCGACGGGTGACGCTCCACAATGATGGCCCCGCCGACCGGCATATCGAAGTAACCTCGTTTGCCGAACTGGTGCTGGGCTCCGAGCCCTCCGATAATGCCCATCCGGCTTTTTCGAAGATGTTCGTGGAAACCGAGATCGCGCCGAACAACGGCGCGATCTTCGCCACCAGGCGCAAGCGCGAAAAGGATGAACCCGACGTCACCATGGTGCACTTCGTCACCGACCCGTCTGGATCGGCGCGCGACGCCGAGGCGGAAACCGACAGGCGCGCCTTCATCGGCCGTGGCCGCACTATCACCGAGGCGGCTGCCTTTGATCCCGGCGCCAAGCTTGGCGGCCATTCCGGCTTCACCCTGGATCCGATCGCCTCGCTTCGCCGGCAGGTGCGCGTGCCGGCCAACAAGAAGATTTCGCTGACCTTCTGGACCGTCGTCGGTACCCATCGCGCCGAATTGGATGCCGCCATCGCCCGGCTCGACCATCCCGAAAGCTTCGCCCGCCAGGCGATGCTCGCCTGGACGCGCTCGCAGGTGCAGACCCGGCACCTTGGCCTCAGTCTGTCCGACGCCGCCAATGTGCAGAAGCTGGCGCGCTATCTGATCTATCCCGATCCGTTCCTGCGCCTTCCGGGCGAATCCATCGTCTCCGGGCTCGGCAGGCAGTCCAGCCTGTGGCCGACCAGCATATCCGGCGATTTTCCGATTTTCCTGGTCAGGATCGCCGATGTCGCCGATCTGGAGATCGTCGCCCAGGCGCTTCGCTTCCAGGAATACATGCGCGCCCGCGGCATGATGATCGATTTTGTCGTCGTCAACGAGCAGGCGTCATCCTACGTGCAGGACCTGCAGCGCGCGGTGGAGACGCTGTGCGAAAACAGCCGGTTGCGCGGCAAGGAACTCGGACCCCGCCAGCACATCTTCGCGGTGCGCCGCGATCTGATGGAGGAAACGACCTACAGGACCTTGCTCGCCGTCGCTCGGGTGGTGCTGCATACGCGCAACGGCACCATCTTCGACCAGATCGAGCGCGCCGAGGCCGCGGCACTGCAGGCGCGGGACGCCGCCCTCCAGCCGGCAGACCTTGCAGCGCTTCGCGAGCCGTCCTTGCCGGTGCCGACGTCGCAAGCATCTGCCGCCCACGCACTGATCGAGGGCCGCGTCGACGGCAGCGGGCTCGACCAATGGAACGGTTTCGGCGGCTTCGACGGCGACGGACGCCACTACGTCGTGCGTCTTGCCGGCCGGCGCACGACGCCGCAGCCGTGGATCAACGTCATCTCCAACCCATCGTTCGGATTCCACATTTCGGCTGAAGGTGCTGCCTTCACCTGGAGCCGCAATAGCCGCGACTATCAGTTGACGCCATGGTCGAACGATCCGGTCACCAACCGCCCGGGCGAGGGCATCTATATCTACGATCATGCCAGTGGCAGGGCGTTCTCGCCGATGGCTGCCGTGGTGCGTGACCCGACAATGACCTACGAAACCTGGCACGGGCAGGGTTTTTCGACGTTCCGCTCACAACGCGGGCCGCTGTCGATGGACCTGACCCATGTCGTCGATCCCGTCGATTCGGTGAAGATATCGCGGCTGCGCATCCAGAATTCGGGTTCGGTGCCGATGCGGCTGCGCGTCTACGCCTATGCGGAATGGGTTCTTGGCGGCCATCGCTCGCGCACCGCTGCAAGCATCGTTCCGTCGAGGGATGCCGCAACCGGCGCATTGCTGGCGCAAAATCCCTATGGACTCGATTTCGGCGAGCGAATCGCCTTTCTGGCCGCCGACGGTGCGGTGCATTCCGTCACCGCCGACCGCGGCGAATTCATCGGCAGGCAAGGCACGAGCGAGTTTCCGCATGCGGTGCTGAGCGGCGCCGACCTGTCGGGCCGCGTAGAGGCCGGCGACGATCCGTGCGCGGCCATTGCACGCGACATCGACATCGCTGCCGGTGGCGACGTCACGCTGCTCTGGCTGCTCGGCGACGCGGCCTCGCCCAACGAGGCCAGCGCGCTGGTGCAGACCCATCGCTCCAGGGATTTCGATCAGCGGCTGGCCGACAACGAGCGCACATGGCGCGGTTTTCTGGACACCATCCAGGTCGAGACGCCGGACAAGGCCCTCGACGCCATGGTCAATCACTGGCTGCCCTATCAGAGCCTGGCCTGCCGCATCCGTGCCCGCTCTGCGTTCTATCAGGCGAGCGGTGCCTTCGGCTTCCGCGATCAGTTGCAGGACACCCTGGCCTTGCTGGCGCATGACCCCAAGCTGGCGCGCGATCAGATCCTCAACGCGGCGCGGCGGCAATTTCCCGAAGGCGACGTGCAGCATTGGTGGCTGCCGCGCACCGAGGCCGGCGTCCGCACCATGATCTCTGACGACGTGGTCTGGCTGGCCCACGCTACCGCGCGCTACCTGCTGGTGACCGGTGACACCGCGATCCTGAAGGAGCAACTGCCCTTCATCGAAGGGCAGGCGCTGGGCGAAGGCGAGCACGATGCGTTCTTCATCCCGGAAATCTCGAAGAAGACAGCCTCGCTCTACGACCACTGCGCGCGGGCGCTCGATCTTGCTGTCAAGCGCAGCAGCCCGGCCGGGTTGCCGCTGATCCTCGGCGGCGACTGGAACGACGGCATGAACCGCGTCGGCGAGCACGGCAAGGGCGAGAGCGTATGGCTGGGCTGGTTCCTGCTGAAGACGCTGGGCGAATTTGCCGCTGTCGCCAAGGCGGAGCGCGATGCAAAGCGCGTGCAAGCCTGGACGAAGCACGCCGAGGTGCTGAAGCGGGCGCTGGAAAGCACTGCCTGGGATGGCGAGTGGTATCGGCGCGGCAGCTTCGACGACGGCACGCCGCTCGGCTCGCGCAAGTCGGACGAGTGCAAGATCGACTCGATCGCCCAGTCCTGGAGCGTGCTTTCGGGCGAGGGCGACCCGGCGCGGTCGACCACGGCAATGGGGCAGGCGATGAAAGCGCTCGTCGACGACGAGCTCAAGATCGTCAAACTGTTCACTCCGCCCTTCTCGAAGACGGAAAAGGACCCGGGCTACATCAAGAGCTATCCGCCGGGGGTCCGTGAAAACGGCGGCCAATACACGCACGCCGCGACATGGTTCGTTATTGCGCTCGCCGAGATGGGTCGCACCGACGATGCCTACCGCTGCCTTTCGATGCTAAATCCGGTCAACCATGCGCTCGATGAAGCCGCGGCAGAGCGCTACCGCGTGGAACCTTATGTCGTCGCGGCCGATGTTTATTCCGGGCAAGACAAGGGCGGCCGAGGCGGCTGGACCTGGTATACCGGGTCGGCGGGCTGGCTTTATCGCGCTGCGGTCGAGAGCATTCTCGGCATAGAGCGCCGCGGACAGCGCCTCCAGTTCACGCCGAGACTTCCCAGCCATTGGGACGGCTATTCGGCAACCCTGAAGATGCTGGGCGCCGAGATCAAGGTACGCGTCGTCCGCGACAAAAAGGCCCGGGCCATCTCACTTGAAGTGAATGGCACGAAGACCAAATCTTCGTCCTTCGAGCCAAAAGCCGGCGACAATGCCGAGGTGGTCGTTAGAATACCGACCTAGATTCAAGGACTTGGAGCGTCGCTCAGGGTTCCCCAGGGCACGCGCGGGCGCTCCAAGTGCCTCTACCGGTTATATTTGCGTTTGACCTTGCTGAATGCCTGCACACGACTTTAGACGTCGTGCCTTGGGTCTTGCTGATTAAAAATGTGGCAGTGCTTTCCAGTTGCCATGATTTTGCCGCAACGCTGACATTTCACCTTTTATCTCAAACTGTTAGACGATCACGGCAAATTTCGAAGCGTCGTCATCTTTTGTTCGCGGAATGGGAACGGAAGAGGTAGACGAGCATTGTTTTGCGACGCGTCAACCGATACGAGTCAAAAAATGACGCACTGCACCATAAATAATTGGCGGAGTAGCTGAAGTGTCACTTCTGCAAATCTACTGGCGAGCCCTTGGTTATCTCGCTGCCGACAGGAAACGCGTTGCGTTTATCTGCGGGGCGAATGTCGCGCTTGCCATTATCGCCATTCTCGAGCCGATTATGTTCGGCCGGGTGATCGATGCCATTTCGGACCGCGGCTCGGTATTCGCGACACTCGCAATGTGGGCCGGTCTCGGCGCGTTCAACATCATTGCCTTCGTGCTGGTGGCGCGCGGCGCCGACCGCTTTGCCCACCAGCGGCGCAGCGAGGTTCTCTGCCAGTCGTTCGAGCGCGTGATCACCATGCCGCTGGCCTGGCATCATCAGCGCGGCACCTCCAATTCTCTGCACACGCTCCTGCGCGCGGTAGAGACCCTGTTCAGCCTCTGGCTGGAATTCATGCGGCAGCATCTGTCCACCGCGGTTGCGTTGGTCCTGCTGGTGCCCACCGCGCTCAGCATGGATATCCGCATGTCGATGGTGCTGCTGGCGCTTGGCGCGCTCTATGTCGGCATCGGACGGCTGGTGATGCGGCGCACCAAGGAAGGCCAGGCGGCCGTGGAGCGGCACTACCACAAGGTGTTTGCGCATGTGACCGACTCGGTCAGCAACGTCGCCGTCCTGCAGAGCTACAACCGCATCGGCCATGAGACCGAGGCGCTGAAGCGCTACGTCAAGAACCTGCTCGACGCACAGAATCCGGTGCTCGACTGGTGGGCGATGGCCAACGCGCTGCACCGCCTGTCGTCGACGATTTCGATGATGGTGGTGCTCTTGATTGGCGCCTATCTGGTGACGCACGGCCAGTTGCGCATCGGCGACGTCATCGCCTTTACCGGCTTTGCCACGCTGCTGATTGCCCGGCTCGACCAGATGTCGGCGTTCGCCAACCAGATTTCCGAGGCGCGCGCCAAGCTCGAGGAATTCTATCATCTCGAGGACTCTGCATCCGACGCCGCCGAGCCCGATGGGCTGCGCGAGCTCGTCAACGTCACGGGGCACGTGCGTTTCGAGAATGTCTGCTTCGAGTTCGGCAACTCCGGGCAGGGCGTCGACGACGCGTCGTTCGAGGTCCAGGCCGGCCAGACCGTCGCCATCGTCGGCCCCACGGGCGCCGGCAAGACAACGCTCATCAACCTTCTGCAGCGCGTCTTTACCCCGTCCAGCGGCCGTATCCTGATCGACGGCATCGACACCCGCACGGTAACCCGCAAGTCGCTGCGCCATTCGATCGCCACCGTGTTCCAGGATGCCGGCCTGCTCAACCGCTCGATCGAGGACAACATCCGCGTCGGCCGTGCGGAGGCGACCTATGACGAGGTCCATGCCGCGGCCAATGCCGCCGCCGCGCAGGATTTCATCCTGTCGAAGAGCGAGGGCTACGACACGGTCGTCGGCGAACGCGGCGGACAGCTGTCCGGTGGCGAGCGCCAGCGCATCGCGATTGCCCGCGCCGTGCTGAAGGACGCGCCCATCCTGGTTCTCGACGAGGCGACCAGCGCGCTCGACGTCGAGACGGAAGACCGCGTCAAGGACGCCATCGACGAGTTGCGGCGCGGCCGCACCACCTTCATCATCGCCCACCGTCTGACCACCGTTCGCGACGCCGATCTGGTCGTGTTCATGGACAAGGGCCGGGTGGTCGAGATGGGCGGGTTCACCGAACTGTCGCTGCGCAACGGTCGCTTCGCCAGCCTGCTGCGCGCCGGCGGCCTGCTCAACGACGAGGAGGTTCGCCGCCTCAGCCGCCCGGTGAACGAAGCCGCCTGAGCAGCGCGGCTTGCCTTCTCCCCTTGCGGGAGAAGGTGGCCTCGCGAAGCGAGGTCGGATGAGGGGTGCTCCGGCTTGGCTCAAATCTTCATCCAAAATCCAGACTTCGGCGCACGGCGATCATTGGCGCCTCACTCCGTCCAGCACCCCTCGTCCGGCTCGACGCTACGCGCCGATCCGCCTTCTCACGCAAGGGGAGAAGAGAAGACGTACCGCCGCTGTGGTTGCCGCAACTCCGCCGGCGGTCTATGTAAGGCCGCATGAGCGACGCGACTTCACGCCCCTCCGGCTGGATGGATATTGCCAACCCGACGCGGTTCGTCGGGCTTGCCGACAAGGTCGTGCCGTGGCTGGCGAGCGTCGCCGCCGTCGTCCTCGCTGTCGGTCTCTATATGAGCTTCACGGCGCCTGAGGACTTCCAGCAGGGCATCACCGTTCGCATCATGTATATCCACGTGCCTTTCGCCTGGCTTGCCATGATGTGTTACACGCTGATGGCGGTCTCGGCACTGGGCACGCTGGTCTGGCGCCATCCGCTGGCCGACGTGGCGCTGAAATCGGCGGCACCCATCGGCGCCGTCTTCACCGCCCTTGCACTGATCACCGGTTCGATCTGGGGCAAGCCGATGTGGGGCACCTGGTGGGTGTGGGACGCGCGGCTGACCTCCGTCTTCATCCTGTTCCTGATGTATCTCGGCATCATCGCGCTGACCCGCGCGCTAGACGATGCCGGGCGCGCCGCCTGGGCAGCGGCCATCATAACCCTGGTAGGCTTCATCAACATCCCGATCATCAAATTTTCGGTCGACTGGTGGAACACGCTGCATCAGCCGGCGTCGGTGTTCCGGCTTGGTGGGCCGACGATAGATCCAAGCCTGTTGTGGCCCTTGCTGGTGATGGCACTCGGCTTCACCGTGCTTTTCTTCGCGCTGCACCTGACGGCGATGCGCACCGAGATCCGGCGCCGCCGGGTCATTTCGATGCGCCGCGTAGCCGCGAGGCAGGCCGAGCGTTAGCCAACCGACAGGTTCATTCCATCCGTCCTCGCGCCTTGACCGGGAGCGTCTCGATCACCATCTCGCCTTCGATCAGATGCACCTCGTCGAACAGGTTGGTGACGACGCAGCAATGGTCGGGCACGACGCGCACGCGCTCGCCGATGCGAAGCTCGGCGCCGCCTGACAGCGTGACGTTGCCGTGCTCTTCGCTGAGGCTGGTCACCCTTGCGCCTGAAATGCCCAGCAGCTCGCCGAAATCGGCGAGCCCCAGCGTATCGCTGGAGAGCGCCTTGCTGCCGGCGTCGAGGATGGCGCGTGTCGGCGTTGGGTGGCTGACCACCGTCGACAGCACCGTCAGTGCGCAATCGTCGAGGCTGCCGACGCCTTTGGCGACCTGGTAGCGGTCGAGATAGATGTAGGTGCCGGGCCGGTATTCGGTAACGACGCTATGCTCGCCGGAACGCCACATATCGGGTGTGCCGCCGCTGGAGATGCGCTCGCAAGCAAGGCCGGCTGCGGCAAGTGCTTGCTGCGCATCGGCGAGCCACGCCTCGGTTTCGGCGGCGCGGCCCGCCCCCGGGTAGGTCATCAGGCCGCCGAAGACGAGCCCCCGGACCTTGTCGATCTCGCTCGCCAGCGCGACTGCCTCGCCGGCCGACTGCACACCGCAGCGGCCCATGCCGGTGTCGCATTCGACCAGCACCGGCAGGCGGTGGCCGGGATCGGTAAAGGTGGCGGCAAGCCCCATCAGCGTGTCCATACTGTCCGTTGTCACCGACAGGGTTACGCGGCCGTGCAGCGCCTTGAGGCGTTCCAGCTTGGCCCGCCCGAGGATATTGTAGGGCAGAAAGATGTCGGTCAGTCCGGCATCGGCCATGATTTCGGCCTCGCCGATCTTCTGGCAGGTGATGCCGATGGCCCCGGCCGCGACCTGCTTTTTCGCCCAGTAGGGCAGCTTATGGGTCTTGATGTGCGGCCGGAGCTTCAGCCCGTGCCGGTCGGCATGGGCCTGCGCCCGCGCGATGTTGGCTTCCGCGCGGCGGGCATCGATCAGGATTGCCGGCGTATCGAGGTCGTCTATGCTGCGCATGGAATGTCACCTTTGGGAATTTGTCGGGACTTATGGCCCTGATCGTCGCCGATGTCATGAGGCCAGAATGCGGTTTACGTCGACACCGGATCGGTGTTCGGTTATGCGCTGTAGGCGCCGCCTGAAGAAGGGATCATGATCATGAAACGCTCCGCCATCAACGACATCATCCGCGACGCCGACGCCTTCATCCGTTCGTTCGGCTACATCATGCCGCCCTTCGCCTACTGGACCCCGGAAGAGATGAAGGCGCACCGGCAGGATTCGGCGGCCATCTTCTCGTCGCGGCTCGGCTGGGACATCACCGATTACGGCCAAGGCAAGTTCGACGAGCTCGGCCTATTCTTGTTCACTGTTCGCAACGGCCGCTACGAGGACATGAAGAAGGGCATGGGCATGCTCTATGCCGAAAAGATCATGATCTCGCGCAAGGATCAGCTGTCGCCGATGCACCGCCACAACATCAAGGCCGAGGACATCATCAATCGTGGTGGCGGCAAACTGGTGCTGGAGCTGTTCATGCATGATCGCGATGGCGGCATCGATCAGAAGGCCGAAGTATCGGTGCCTGTCGACGGAACCATGCACAGGCTGCCCGCGGGTGGGCTGCTGAAGCTCGACCCAGGCCAGAGCGTGACGCTGCTGCCGGGCGTCTGGCACGCCTTCTGGGCCGAGGGCAAGGACGTGCTGATCGGCGAGGTCTCTACCGTCAATGACGATCTCACCGACAACGTTTTTCGCGAGCCGATCGGCCGCTTCGCGGACATCGACGAGGACACAGCACCGCTGCACCTCTTGGTGTCCGATTACGAGAAGTGGGTGGGCTAGGGCAGGAGGTGGCGCTGGTCGGAAATGCCGAAACCGATAGCTAGGAGTCCCAATTCAGCTGCTGCAAAAATGTCCGAAAACCGATTGTGCTGTCACTGAATTCGCTCGTGCTATGCAGTGAACAAACGATATCCACCGTGGGCGGCGCTTCTATTCTCACTATTATTAAACGCACTCCGTCATCCAGGATCTCAACGCCCGTTTCTCGTTTCCAATTTCCGCCCACTTGCTGAAGTCTGGGGGGAGGAATCGTCGAATTGCTCTCGCATCGATTCGTCGTTTGGAAAGGGAGTGTCGGTGAGGCTGCTGAATTCTTCCCAGGACCCAGAGACCGCCGCCTGAATTGCGCGATCTATCCTGGATTCCTCAATCGCGCTAATTTTTGACCTGCATCTCGTCCCTCCTCCGGTCTAACGCTGATGCTTGTCGGCCCTGCGGTTGCCCAGCAGGAGCTTGCGTTCGAGATGCGCCCGCAACTCCCCATAATACGCCGTCAGGAATGCGCGTGCGTCATGGGCTTGTGGTGCCGCGCCGATCTTGCGTCCGATCGTTTCGGCCACCGTCCGCAGGGCGAAATAGTCGTCGCGGCGCAGCACCTCCTCCAGCTTGTGGAGTTCGGCAATCCCGTAGGCATCGAGCTGGGTGTGGCTGAACCGGAACGCGCCGGCCGCCGGATCCTGTCGTGCCGACAGGTCTTCAAGCAAGGCGCGCTTCGGCGCCTCGACCACCCAGGTCCCTGCCAACAGGTCGCCAATCCGCATGCGGTCTCGATTGAACAGCGGGAACAAGGCAAACAGCAGCGTCCACACTAGTCCGAAGATTGTCGTCAGTGCGTCTGCAAGGTCGGTCCCGCTGCGTCCGGCGATGATCGACAGCGGCAGGAACACCTCGATCTCGCGCATCAGGTTGCGGGCAATGACCTGGTCGATCGACAGGCCGTCGCCACTGCGCGACGCGACCCGGATGCCGACGATCCGCTTGCCGGGCGTAGACGCGCGCCGGCCTGCTTCGAAGGCGATGAAGTAGGCGTTGCGCAGAAAGAAGATCAGGATGATCCAGACGACGAAGAGCGGCTGAAATCCCTCGCTGCCAAGGCCTCCCACCCCGAACAGCGCGACGATCGTGATCACGATTGCAGCCACGGCGATGAACACGACGTCGAGAAGGAAGGCGGAGGCCCGCGTGCCGGCGTCGGCCAGCCTTATCCGGAGATCGACGCCTTCGGGCGTGATCAGCGGCCGTACGGCCGCGAAGACGGCGCGCCTACCGAGCGCCATGCCGCACCGCCCGGAACAGGTAGAAATAGCCGAGCCACAGCGCCAGCATGCCACCGCCAATGGCGTAGCGCGTGACGTCGCTGGTGATGGTCTGCCTGCCAATGCCCTCGAGCAGCCCGGCAAACAGCAGCATGACCGAGACCCCGACCATGGCGTTCGCGGCAATGCGTCCGGCACGAGCCGCTGCCGCCATGCGTGTCAATTCGCCGGGAAAGGCGATGCTGGTGCCGATGCGCATGCCGGCCGCGCCGGCCAAAGCGATCGCGAACAATTCGGTGGTGCCGTGGATGGCCAGCCAACCGCCGAGCTCCATGCCAAGTCCCTTGGACCAGTAGACTTGGAACAACGCCCCGATCATGCAGTCGTTGAACAGCATCAGCAGCACTGTCGGCACCGCGAAGGCGAAGCCAAGGGCGAAGGCCAGGATTGAGACCTGGACGTTGTGCGTGAACAGATAGGCGGCAAAGCCTGAGAGAAAGCCATTGTCGCCATCATAAAGCATGTTGCGCAGCAGTTCGGCCGACGTGTCGGGGCCGCGGCCTCCTGCCAGTCCGGGCGGGATGATCGCGTCGAACCAGCTCTTGTCGGATGCCACCAGCCAGGCGCCTGCACCAATGCCGATCACCATCAGCGCGACCGACGCCAATGTCTCGCGCCACAGGTCGCGAATGGCCTCGGGCCAGTCGTGCAGGAAGAAATCGGCCAGGCGCTGCCGCAGCCCGCGACGCGCGCCGTAGAGATAGAAATAACCGCGCAGCGACAGCGCTTCGAGATAGCCGACCAACGCATTGTCGAGCGAGGTTGCGCGCGCCACCGACAGGGAAGACAACGCGGATCTATAGAGCAGGGGCAGCGACAGCAGCTCCTCTTCGGAAAGCGTCCGCGGCGCACGCTTCTCGACACGCGCCAGCAGCGCCTCGAATGCCTTCCAGTCGGCCTCGCGCTCGCGGCGGAAGCTGGCCAGCGACTGGCGTACCGCGTCGCCACGTGCAGCATTGTCGACGACTGGCGCCGTCACAGCAAATCCTCCTGCTTGAACTGCAGATAGCGCTCGACCAGCGCGGGACCCAGCCGATTGTGCTCAGCTTCAATCACATGCGCCCCGAGCAGGCGCAGCCGGCCGATGACGACCTGCCTTTCGCGCAAAAGCCCTCCGGCGACGACCGCGCGGGCAACGTCCTCGCCGGAGCGTGGCGGCATATCGGCCAGGCCCTCCAGTTCGGTGTCCTTCATCAGCATGAACAGCACGAGATGCCGTTCGGTGAGCCGGCCCACGGTGCGCAGCATCAATTCCGCGCTGATCGGATCGACGAAATCGGTGAAGATGATGACGAGCGAGCGGCGGTCGAGCCGCGCCGCGAGCGTCGTCAGCGCCAGCGTGAAATTGGTCTCCTCGCTGGAATAGTCGATCTCCGCCGCTCGTTTCTGGATCATCGCAAAGTTGGCGGGGCCGCGCACCGCGCCGCTCGAAACGCGCGGCCTTGCATCGAAGCCGAACAGGCTGACCATATCGCCGCCCTTCAGCGCGATGAACGCCGACAGCAAGGCGGCCGTCACGGCCCGGTCCACCTTAGGCATACCGTCGACCGGCTCGCACATCAGGCGTCCGCTATCGATGGCCAGCACGATGTTGTTGTTCTCCTCGATGCGGAACTCGCGCGCCAACAGCTTGCCGTGGCGGGCGCTGCGCTTCCAGTCGATCATCCGCCGGCCCATGCCCGGCTGGTAATCCTTGAGCGCGTCGAACTCGCGGCCTTGACCGGCGCGGCGCTGCGCATGGCCTTCGGCAAGCGCCGCATGTTGCAGAAGCGTGATCGCTTCGCCGCGAGCGCTGCTGACGTCGGGCAGCACCGCAACCTTGCTTTCCACCGGCAGCACGACCTGGTTCCAGACCAGCCCAAACGGCCCGCGCCAGCGCACCCAGAGACGGTCGAAGCTGGCGACGCCGCGCCGCAGCGCCTGGAAGCGGAGGTTGAGCGACCCGCCTCTGGCGGTCGGCTGCAAGGCCCCGCCGCTGCCGCTCACCGGCGCCAGACGCGCATCGTGGCCGACGCGAGCCTCGGCGGCGCGCGGCCCCGAGTGACGAGCGGTGATTTGCACGCCGAATTCCCCACCGACACCGACCTGCTGCGGCGCATCGATGCTGGCATTCAGCGATGCCCGTCCGCGTCCCGCCGCGGCATCCACCGCCAGGAAGGCAAGCAGCAGGCAACTCCACAGCAATCCCAGATACCAGAAGGACGGCAATGCCAGCGCGACCAGGAAGGCCGGCACCGCGCCGGCAGCAGCTGCCCACACCGCTCGGCCGCTGGGATAGATCAACGTGGTGCTTCCGTCTGGTCGACCAGGTCGGAGACGATCTGCTCGACCAGGCGGCCGTCGATCTGGGCGGCAGGCGAAAGGATGACGCGATGGCGCAGTGCCGGCACCGCCAGCGCCTTGACGTCGTCGGGGATCACATAGGCGCGTCCGTCCAGCGCCGCCCGGGCACGCGCCGCCCGCGCCAGCATGGCGCCGGCGCGCGGGCTGGCTCCGACTTCCAGATCAGCATTTTCGCGCGTAGCCCGAACCAGCGCCGCTATGTAGCCGACGACATCGTCGACAAGGGTGACGGAGCCGACGACTTCAAGGGCCTCCTGCAGCGTCTCGCGGTCCGTCTGCGCCTTGATGCCGTATTGCGCGATGTCGTGCGAGGCGAAGCCGCCGCCGTGATGGACGATGATGGCCCGTTCTTCCTCGGGGCCGGGATAGCTGACGCGGTGCTTGAACAGAAAGCGGTCGAGCTGCGCCTCCGGCAGCGGATAGACGCCCTGGTGCTCGATCGGATTCTGGGTCGCGACGACCATGAAGTTGCGGCCGAGCGAATGCGTGGTGCCGTCGAACGTGACCGCATGTTCTTGCATCGCCTCGAGCAGTGCGGCCTGCGTCTTGGGCGGCGTGCGGTTGATTTCGTCGGCAAGCAGGAGATCGCAGAAGATCGGGCCGCGCGTCAGCGTGAACTGCCCGGTCTGGAAGTTGTAGATGTTCGACCCGACGATATCGCCGGGCATCAGGTCCGGCGTGAACTGGATCCGCCCGTAGGCGATCCCAAGCGCCTGGGCGAAGCAGCGCGCCGTCATGGTCTTGGCCGTGCCGGGAGGACCTTCGAGCAGGATATGCCCGCCCGCAAACAAGGCGGTCAGCATCAGGTCGACTGTATCGTGCTGCCCGGTAATCGCCTTGGCAACTTCTTCCCTGATCCGTGTCGCCAGGGCCTTCACATCATCGACGTTCACCGAGCCTCCTTGCCGTCCAGTCGTGCAGCCGTTCTGCTGCCTGTTGCATCTGCGCCAGGTTCTTCGCCTCGCCGGCGGCTTGCGAACGCGTCGTGAAGCCGCCAGCTTGTTCCTTATCGCGAGAGTCGAGCCAGCGGTCGAGCGCTTTGCCTTGCAGTCCGTGCGGTGCCCCGAGCAGCGCGCCGGCGCGCACCCGCATCAAGGCCGCATAGCGGCCTCCCAGCTCATCCAGCCGGCCGGCACGCCGCATGAGCATCGCCGTCGTATAGACCAACCCACCCGTGACGCAGGCGATACCGCGCAGGTGTAAAACCCGCCGGCCCCAACCGCCAAGGCCATGCAGGAACGCCAGCGCCGCCGCGATCAGGATCGTCAGTGTCAGCGCCAGGAACGGCGGCTCGACCAGAAGCTTGGCCAGATCATACTTCCGCCCCGCGCCGTGCAGCGTCAGATCGAACATCACCGGGCCGTCGTCGGGCTGGAGCAAGGCAATCAGCCCGAGCGCGGCTGCTGCCTTTTCGGGATCCTTGAGGGCGGCGTTGTTGATCAGGTCGGGGTCAGTCAGGATATAGAACGGCTTGTCGTCCAGTTCGGTAAGCACAGCCTTGTCATTGCCGGCTGCGATGAGAGGGTACTTGTCTGCCACCCACTGCAATTCTTCGGGTGCGGCAACCATGTTGCCTTCGATGTCGAGTTGCTTTGCCGTGCTCTGGCCGGCACCGATCTTCGCATCGGCGATGCGGCCAAGCCATTCGTTCACCACCGAACCGGGCAATCGCCCGAATTTCATGTTCCAGCCTTCATGCCCCTGCAGCGGCAGGATCTGCCATTTGGGCAGCACGAAGAGCGTGTTCTGGTCCTGGCGAAGATTGAGGATGCGGCCAAGCGCCTCCTGGTCGCTGTCGGGCGAGATGGTGACGATCAGCAGTATATCTCTGGCAAGATCATCTTCGGTCCGCGCCATCAAGGGCGCTTCACCGGTCAGCCGCAGCCATTCCACCAGACCGGCGTAGCCGACGCCGCTCTTCGACAGCGGCGTGGCGCCGCCATTGCCGGGTTGCCGGAAATCGGGAGCATAGGTGGACAGCAGGAAGAAACCGGCTGCCGCAAGCAGGCTGGCGAAAATCCCCCAAAACAGTGTCTTTCGATTGAACGGCTCCTGTGCCTCGACCGCCGGTGCGCTCACGTCCAGGCATCCCGGAAGGCGAAACGTTCATAGGCGCCGCGCGCTTGCCGCCAGCCTTCCGCGCCAACTGGCCGGCGCGCGAACAGCGCCGCCTCGACGATGCGGGCGATCTCGGTAAACGCATGGCGTGCCCTTCCCGGCAGGGAAGGGGCATTGGCGATGTCGCGCGCCGTGAGCGACGGGCGCAGGAAGTCCGGCAGCCGGCCGGCAATATCGGCGACGCTGCGCCGAAGCAAAAGGTGAACCGCCTCGTCATAGTCGCCGCGTGCGGCCAACGCATCGGCTTGCGACAACAGGATCTGCGCGGCGCCGGCGTCTGGGCGCCAGGCTTCTTCGTCTTCGACTTCGGGCCGCGCGCGCTGCCACGGCAGCCGCCAGGCGATGCCTTTCACCTCGAGGAAGACCAAAAGCAGGATGATTGCGACGCCCGATATCACCGCCCCCCAGAACAGATAGATCATGTAGGGGCCGAGCCACGACAAAAAATCCTGCAGCGGCTTCAGCCACTCGGGCGGCTTCGGCGGCACATAGGCCGGCAGGTCGAACTGGATCGACTCATCGGCGATCAACTGCTTGTGCAGATTGGTCAGCCGTTCGGCTTCCGCTGTGCCTGGCTGTGCCACCGCCACCCGCTCCCTGCAACCTGTGGTTCCCAGCCGACACTGACAATACAGCGGAACAATTGCAAGTGGGCTGGACGGCGACGGCTAATCTTGGCAGAATTACTTCCAGGGCGCCGTGATACTGTTACGGCGAAACACCGGGGGGAAATCATGGCTTCAACGACACTGGAACGGCCTGAGAAATTCGAGATCGGCAGGGTGTTCAACAACAGCTTCGCCGTAATCGGCCGCAACATCGGCTTGTGCGTTGGGCTCGCGCTGCTGTTTTCAGGCTTGCCGGCGATTATTCTTCGGCTGTGGAGCCAACCACAAATAGATGCGGTTCTGCAGGGCGACCCCGGCGCCGCGGCCGATCCGTCTATGATGTTTCAGAATTCATGGATTACGGTTATTACGGGATTGCTATCGTTCGTTTTCGCGCTGCTGCTACAATCGGCGCTGGTGCGGGCGACGATCGAGGACTTGAATGGCAAGCGGCCGACGTTTGGCGACTGCATTCAGATAGCCATCCGCAATTTGCTGCCGACCCTTGGTATTGGCCTGCTCGTCGGCCTGGGTGTAGGCCTGGCGTCGATAGCCTTGCTGGTTCCCGGCATCATCTTATGGCTCGGATGGTGCGTGGCGGTGCCGGTTCTGATCCAGGAGCGGCTTGGCGTGTTCGGTTCGATGTCGCGCAGCCGTGTCCTGACCAAGGGCAACCGCTGGCCGCTATTTGGCCTGTTCTTGATCCTGATGGTCATCGCGATGGTCATCCAGTGGGTGATGCTGGCAGTCATCGTCATGTTTGGCGGGATCATTGCAGATGTGGCGGCCGCCTTGGTGTCGACCGTACTGTCGATGGTGCTGTCGGTGGCCACTGCGGTCAGCTATGTCGAACTGCGTCAGGTCAAGGAAGGCACCAGCGTCGAAGAACTGTCGCAAATCTTCTCCTGAGGACGGTGGAGGCTTTTCACCGACGGCTCGGCTCTCGCGTTGCGCTCGAGCAGCCGAGCTTGGTCACAACGCCTTTGTCTGCTGCGCCGGCAACGCTGCGGCCAGGCGCTTCGCCCATTCCTCGATGCCGGTGGGGCTCGCCAGCAGGTCCTGCCTGATCTCGATGAGGACAGCCGGAATGCGGCGATCGTCGCCATGGACCGGTATGGCGTAGTCGCCGTCGCGCCTGATCACGTAGGGCTCGTTTGCCGCGGCGTTGAGCGCACCGCCGATGTTCAGGCCGGCAAGCACTGCCTGGCCGAACTCGATTGCCTGGTCGTAAAGCACGCCGGCGTGCCAGGGCCTGCCAACACCGAGGAAGACCGGGGTGAAGGAGTGGATCGTCGCGATCCGCGTCGCTCTGCCCTGCTTCGCCCGGTCGTCGAGATGGGCGGCCACGCGGTCATGAAACGGCGCGAACATGATTTCGGCACGCCGGCTTCGTTCCTCCGGATCGAGGCCGACATCGCCGGGGATGTCCTCCGATTGCACCGGGATGCTGCCGCTGGAACCAGGCGGCCGTCCTCGGTCAGGCTCTGGATGATGGTGTGGATCACCTTCGACGCCATTGGCCCGCGCCGCCGCCAGAAGGCGCTCCTGGTTGGGGATCGTCTGCGACGCCGTCTGCCGGTAGAAATAGTGATCGGGACCGCGCTCCGGATGCGCCGGATCGGCGCCGGGCTCGAGCCAGACCCGCTGCATGTCGACCAAGAGCAGCGCGGTTGCGCCGGCCCGGAACGGCTCGTTTTGTTTCGGCAGTGATGGCGTCATGCTTGGTCCTGTGTTGCTTATCACAATCCGGCTGATTTAGCTGATTTTGGTCCGCGCGTCCTGCGTGGCGGACACACTTATTGGGAGTATTCGAAGTCGCTAATTTGAGCTAAACTTTGTTTTCGGGCGTGGAGACGGGGGTCTCTGTCATGATCGATTCAGACGTGTTCGACTTTGTCGAACGCTGCAGGAACCATACAGCCACCGGGCCGCTGCTGAGCGACCTTCTTGATACCGTGAGGAATCTCGGCTTCGAACATCTTATCCTGAGCGGTGTGCCCCTCAGTGGCCAGAAACTTGCGCCGATGGTTGAACTGAATGGCTGGCCGGCGGGCTGGTTCGAACGCTATGTCGAGGCCGAGCATGCCGCGGTTGATGGTGTTTGCATCTACTCGGCAAAGACCCTGAAGCCGTTCCTTTGGTCCGAAGTCCCGGCAAAGTGGTCGGATACGGAAGGTTCACGACGCGTCGCCGGCGAGGCGACGGAGTTCGGCATCTGTAGCGGCTTCGCCGTGCCGATGCTCAGCATTCACCATTGGCAATCCGTGCTGTCGTTTGCGTCTTCCGCGAAGTCCTGCACCCTGTCGCCGCGCCATCAAGTGCAACTGGTGACCATGGCGGTCTATGCCGGCATGTCGATCCAGGCGTTGGCGAATGACGATGATGACGATGAAGGCGTGCTGACCGACCGCGAAAAAGAGGTGCTGCTCTGGGCCGCGGCCGGCAAGACCTCGTCGGAAACATCCCAAATCCTTGGTCTGAGCGAGCGCACCGTCAAATGGCACTCCACACGAGCCAGGGAAGCGTTTGGCGTCGCCACGACCACGCAGGCGGTCGTCGAGGCAGTGCGCCGGCGCCTGATCCACCCCTAAGCACGTCAACTGTCCTATCGGACAGGTGACGTACATTAGCGCGGCTGCAAATATCCCTGCGAGAACGATCGGGGGATCGCGCCATGATAACGGCCCACGTAGTCAACGCGCATAACAAGCATCTCTACGAAAACGAATTCGACGAATTTCTGCGCCGCCGGCACGATTTCTTCGTGCATCAAAAACGCTGGCGCCCTCCGAGCCCGGATGGTCGCGAACTGGATCAATTCGATACAGACGCGGCGACATACCTGCTGGGCATTGAAGACGATCGCGTAGTGACTTCGGCTCGATTGATCCCAACGAGCGAGCCGCACATGGTCTCGGAGGTTTTTTCTCACATGTGCGAAAAATCGGGCGTCCCAAGACGTCCTGATTGGGCCGAATGGACCCGCACATTCGTGGTTCCCGATAAGCGAACTGCCGGACTGAGGGGCACGCTGACGCAGCTGTGCTGCGCCGTGATGGAATACGCTCTAGACGAGGGCCTCAGCGCCGTCGGCGGCGTCCAGGAGACATATTTCATGCCGCACCACGGCGCACTCAAATGGCGCGCCGAGCCGATGGGCATGGCGAGGGAAGAAAACGGCGAGTGGTACATCGTCGCGTATATCGAAGTGAACGAGGCGGCGCTGGCGAGTGTACGGAAGATTCTGCGCACCGACAATTCTCTGCTGGTCAGGCGCGGAGCCCAGCCACCATTTCTCCGTTGGCCCGAGAAGCGCTTGGAGGTCGCCTGACGCCCGCCTGCCGGAGCTGCTCGGCCGGAGTAACGATTGTTGATGCAGTATCGGCGCAGCTAACACTTGATCGAGGAGGATGAGTTGATCCGATATGCGGTTGTAGCAACGATGTTCATGTTAGGCACTGGCTTTTCAGCGGATGCTGCAGTTTACGCGTGTAAATTCAATGATGGCGAGACAGAAGTTGGAAATTGCAAATTGGATTCCGCAGGTGTGAGTTCTTGCGACTATACTTATGCAGCGCAGACTCCCGCCTTGATCGCTACGTGCGAAGCGTGGAACTATGACGGTTCATATACCTCCATAAAATGCGCCTTCCATACTGCTGAGGCTCAAACAAAAGCGTTTCTTGCGCCGAGCAAGGCTGGTGTTCTAATTTTGGGGCCTGGCTTCATCGCCGCTGGCATTACGTTTGGCACTCCTGAAGCTCCTGACCCCCATGACATTTTGGTCTGGTTCAGCGAGGGGTCGGACGCAAAATCCTTCCAAGCATATTGCGAGAACACGTAGCGGAAGGGCGCCGGTCTCGGGAATCATTGTGTCGCAAACGCCGCGAAGCCGAGGGCGTTACGCGGCTTTAGAATTACCGAGGGAGAAGCCGGCAGAGCCTCGGACCTAGTCGAACGTCGCAGCCTTCTGCGGCGCTGGCACAGCGCCTCATTCATCGGCAACATAAGAGTGTCAACACCAAGAGAAGGGTTTCGCCGTTCCCCGCTAACAACAGCAGAATCACGTAATTGCATGGTGATTATATATATCAATAATATAAATAACTGTTGTGAACTACAAAAAATGAGAGTATATTCGTTATTGTTCAACGTGGGAGGATGAAATGGATAGAACTGGTAGAGACATAGCTGCGTACTCTGTCGCGATGTCGTTAATGTTGTTCGCATCGGTTGCGGTGGCTGCAGGAAAATTCACGAATACGGGCACACCAATCCCTCTAGAGAAGCTAATTGGTAAGAATGAATGGCTGAAGAAGCATGCAAAAGATGAGAGACAGTTCACGTATACGATAAGTGTCGACTGCGGTGATTACACTACGAAACGGATATATATCCTGCGAGGCGATCAAGGAAACTACATTGAGGATTTCTGCGGGAGTATTTTTAACGGCGCATTGACATACGTCAGCTCGGACCCGGTAGTGGTTCAGGGTGTGACAATTAACGGGCTGCGCTACAACTCGACTGATGAAGCCGGAGAGTGGAAATATTTCTTCGGGTCAGATGATCTAGGCGGTGGGCAATATTTCCTGACCTTCGATGGCGCGCACTATGTCCCAGGGGAAGATCCCGGGTTCGGTGGTGGAGAGGTTGCTGAACGTACTCAGCCATAGTTGCACTGAGCTGAGTTTGTGACGAGAAAGTCCTCGTCCCTTGACGTCAGACAGGTTCTGGTTATTGGGAGTGGTGGAGAGATTCTGTGGGTAAACGCGCGCGCGACGTACAAATTAGTGCACCACTAACCGAGGACTCACTCGTTCTTTCCGAGGAGGAGATAGAGGCGGCCATATCGTCGTTTTGTAAAATTACCGCTCTATCAGATAGGGCGCTTCGCATAATAAACTCACGAAGCGCTTTGGATTTACCTTTAGATTTACCTGCTGTCGAAAGTAGACGAGAAGAAATATTTAGATTAACAATCTATAGTGTCGATGAGCGGATAGTGTACACGCTGCTGTACGATCGGGTTGAGAACACCGTCACGGAAATATCTCGTACAGCCTTGCACCCGCTGCCGCTTAGTGAAGAGATCGAAATAGCCAAGAAAGTTCTGCTGGAGGATGCACAGGCCAAGGGAATTCGACTTCCGTCTCTCTTTCTACCGATTCCAGCCACGATGGAGCTGGATCCACTCAGTTCTAGTTCGCCGCGAACAGTTCTTATCGGGATCCGTGGCTTGTCTTGGGAGGACGCAAAGGTCGTTGGTGTCGATCCTTATGAACGGCGCATTTATCAAAACGCGATGATTGCGCCCAAAGGCTTTAGACATCGCTCAACCGGCTGCGGCGCGCCCACGCCCGCCAACCAGACACCTACAACAGGGAGATCGGGCACGCGCGTTCTCACCATTCGGCGGAACGGAGTGACAATCTGGCAGGCTCTCGTCGTTAGACCCGCTCAATCGTCGGCTACTAATGGATCAGGAATCGAACTTCGCAACGTCGAGTATCGGGGCGTCACCGTGCTCGATCGGGCTCATCTACCCATTCTAAACGTAAAGTACGACGGCGACGCGTGCGGACCCTACCGTGATTGGCAAAACTATGAAAGTCCATTCGAAGCGGTGGGAACTGACGTCTCGCCAGGATTTCGAGAGTGCACCTCAATGCCTCGCACCATTATGGAATCGGGCGACGATCAGGGATCTTTCGCTGGCGTCGCTATCTACGACGACGGAGCTGGCGTGCATTTGGTCAGCGAGCTGGAAGCTGGTTGGTATCGCTATATTACTCGTTGGTATCTCTCGGATTCTGGGACATTGTCAGCACGATTTGGTTTCGCTGCGGTTGGCAGCGCATGCGTCTGCAATCGCCATCATCATCATGCGTACTGGCGTTTCCAATTCAACATGGGCGGTGGGGGTACCAATTCGGTCTGGTCTGTGGAGAAGACTATAGCCGGAGAAACCTTGCAGCCAGTCAACTTCGAAACGCCATGGCTACGATCAACCATGCCTACACGTCGATTTCAGGTCGAATCGCCTGATAGGAATATCCGCTGCCGTCTGGAGCCCGGTCCAGGAGATATCAGCGCAACTGAGTTAGATGATTGGCCGTTTGGAAGAGGTGATGTATGGCTTCTCCGACACAAAAACGCAGAGCTCGACGACGGCATCGAAGCAGTTGGCCCGCCTTACGAAACAGGGGTGGGTAGTTTTGTCAACGGCGAGGCGCTGAGCGGTTATCCGCTGGCCCTCTGGTACGCTGGGCACTTTACCCATGATCTGTCAACGATGGCCGCCGCCGCGCATGACCATCTTGTTGGCGTCGATTTGAACTTCTCGGCGCCTAAATCCAGTTAGGCTGAGATAGCCCATAAGGGACTCAGAATAGCTTTTATGGGTGGCTGATCAGATTTGGAACGGAAGCATAGCCAACATTTGCGAGATAGGTGGCGCATTCTGAGAATGTGGTTGCCTATTGAATTGGCCGGTGGCCAAGGTTGACGCTTTGGCGCAGCTTTCGGCTCTTTCTCGATCGAGCCGACATTTGCCATGCCATCGCGTTGGCGCTTTTTGAATGAAGCGGCTTCCATTTGAGCGCCCATTCCCATGTCGTCAACATTAGGTGACCCATCTCGCCTCGGGTAGAGACATGCGGATCAAGGACTGTCACGAGGGCTCCTGGTAAGCTCGACAACTCCCTGGACTGCTGTCCAGAAAAATGGGCCAAGCTGTTAATTTCTTGCGGCATATGGCCAATTGGCTGGGAATTACGGAATTACGGTGACAGTGCACTATTTCTTTTCGCCGCCTGCCTCGTTTTCCGAATTTCACGGCTTTGCCGATTTGCCCGGCGATGCTCTTGGCCCACGGGTGCGTCGAAAACCGCGACATCGGCGACAATGCCCGGCGTTACGGCATAGAGAAGACACCCGAAGGGAATTACAGTAACAGTGCACTATTTTCGCCCCCCTACCTCGGTTTGCGGGTTTCACGGCTTTGCCGATTTGCCTGGCGATGCTCTCGGCCCCACGGGGTGTATCGAAAACCGCGGCACCGGCAACAGGGCAGTATTCGATGAGTCTTCGGACGTGAAAACACTTTGGCTCACCCGTAGGGTGCCGGGGGATGCGGCAGACCGGGAACGCCGGCAAGGTGCACCATGCGCCGGGGCGACATGGTAAAAGGTGCACTCACCGTAATTCTGATCTATACTCTGGACACCAGCCCGAACGCCTACGGCAAGGGCGGATCAAGCGCATGATAGTGTTCTCTTTTAGTCATGTGGCGATGCTAAGATGTTAGCCTCCGACCTGACGAAATTCATCGAGCAGGATCATCTGGCTCTGGATGCCTTCGTAAAGGGCGATCCTGAGCCCCTGAAAAACCTCTACTCGCGACGGGACGACGTCATTATTGCCAATCCCTTTGGCCCGCCGGCGAAGGGATGGAGAAAGGCCGCTGAGACGATGGAACGGGCCGCCACCAATTACCGGCACGGCCAGGCCATCGGCTTTGAGCGCATCTCGGAGTATGCGACAGCCGACTTGGGATACATCATCGAGGTCGAGCGGTTCCAGTCCAAGGTCGGTGGTGGCAACAAACTGGTGCCGATTGCGCTTCGAGTCACCACCATATTCCGGCGCGAGGAAGGCGCGTGGAGGATCGTCCTTCGTCATGCCGATCCGATAACCTCGGCACGCCCGCCGACGTCCATTCTCGGGGAGTAGAAGGGTTGCCGGAGAGGTTTTAGGAATTACGGTGACGGTGCACTAATTTCTTTTCGCCGCGTGCCTCGTTTTCCGAGTTCTCACGGCTTTTGCCGATTTGCCCGGCGATACTCTCGGCCCACGGGTGCATCGAAAACCGTAACATCGGCGACGCGGCAATGCTCGATGAGCAGTTCTTGCGGAACTTATAGTCTTCGGACGTGAAAACACTTTGGCTCGCCGGTACGGTGCTGGGGGGATGCGGCAGACCGGGAACGCCGGCAAGGTGCACCATGAGGCGGGGGCGATATGGTAAAAAGTGCACTGTCACGGTAATTCCGTCCGCTCAACTCTTGATGTGCACTACCTCGTGCGAGATCCGACGCTGGCGAAAAGCGCCAGCGCAAAGCTCGAGGGGAATAAAAATTCCCAACCAAGTGCCCAACTGACACTAGCGGGTCGGGTCTGAGCAGCCGGAAATGTGAGTGAAATCAACTGGCTGGGGAACCTGGATTCGAACCAGGACTAACGGAGTCAGAGTCCGTGGGTCTACCGTTAACCTATTCCCCAGCAGGCGCTTGTCGCGCAGGGTGGGCCGCCAGGCAGCCGCGCGGCCCTTGTAGCCGCCGCCGGAAAATAGTCAACCCTGTGTCGGCGTTCAATCGTCGTCTTCCGGCGCCCTCAATTCTCGCTGCGGCTGTATTGCGAGTGCTCGAAAAACAGCACCACGCCGAGCGCGATCAGCAGCGGGATGATCAGGTAGAACAGCCGGAACACCAGCAGCGCCGCCAGTACGCCGACCTGGTCCATATGTGACAAGCCCGCAAGGAACACCACCTCGAACACGCCGAGCCCGCCCGGCGCATGCGAGATCTGCGCGATCGAGAACGACACCAGGAAGACGCCGAGCACGACGAAATAGCCGGGATTGCCGACGGCGGGCAGGGCGAAGAAGATGATCGCCGCCGCCGCCAGCAGCTCGATCGGGCCGACCAGCAATTGCCGCGCCACGATCGGCAGCGCCGGGTAGTGCAGCTGAAAGCTGCCGATCCTCAGCGGCCTCAGATGCAGCCAGCTGCCGAAGACATAGGCCGCCACCACGAGCAGCATGGCAAGGCCGGCCGCCTGCGCCAGCCGGTGATGCGGCGTGCCGGAAAACCGGTCGATCACCTCAGGCTCGAGCAGCAGGACGATGCTTGAGACGAACAGTGTCGACAGCACGAAGGTGATCCAGCAGATCGCCACCAGAACGCCGACATCCTGCCCGGTCAGGCCCTTGGTGCCGTAGGCGCGGTAGCGGATCACCGCACCGGAAAACACTGAGCCGCCGATATTGTGCGACAGCGCGTAGGTGGTGAACGAGCAGAAGGTGACGAACAGCCACGACACTTTTTTGCCGATGTGCAGAAGCGCAATGTGGTCGTAGCCGGCGAGCGAGGCATAGGCGACAACCGAGCTCAGCGCCGCGAGCACCCAGCCGCGCGCCGGGATGGCGACGATGCCGTCCCAGACATCGTCGAGCGAGATGCCGCGCAATTCGTGCAGCAACAGCCACAGCGAGAACACCACCGCGGCGATCCCGATGACGGGCCAGAAATAGCGGCTCCAGTTCATTGCCTGATGATCATGCGTTGCAGCCCGTACCCGTTTTCCGGTTCGCAGCAGGAAAACCGCCCGCGGTCCCGAATGTTTCATTTCAGAAATGCCTCATTGAAGCCGGCTATTCAACCGGGAAGGCGCGCTGTGGCGCTGGCGTCTTTCCTTCTCCCACAACAGGGGAGAAGGGATCACCAACGTCGCCGCCCTTCATGCCGCCGGCAAAATTCGGCCCTTGCACTCTTGGTGATCCGGCCCGGCGCTGATAGTCTGGCCGCAACTTGAACATGTAAAAGCGCCTGCTGCGTCCGGTCTCCGGTTCGCGCGGCGCCGGAAGGAACGACAGTGGAAGACCACGAAGCCGGCGCTGGCGCGCCGGAAGTGGGCGTGTCCAGGGGTTCGTCGCCGCCATCCGGCGAGGCAAACCCAGCCGCCGGACGCTACGGCCGTCAGGTGCAGCCCCGGTCCGGCAATGGACAGGCTGGCGACACGTCCCACGATCACAAGGGTCAGAACGGCCCCCATCAGAACGGCAAACCCAAGAAGCGGCGCAAGCGGCGGCGCGGGCGCAAGGTTTTTGCACGCGACGAGGCTCGTCCGGTGATAACAGGCACTTCGGTGCCCGCCGCCGGCGGGGCCTCGGCCGCTCGCCAGCCCCAGCCGGCGGCTTCGATCGCGCCCCAGTCCTCGATCGCGCAATCGGCTTCAATCGCGCAATTGCCTCCAGCCTTGCCAAGGCCGGGGCAAGGTGCCCGCACGCCGCCACCGCTGCAGGAATTGCCGGTGTTTGCCGCGCTCGACCTCGGCACCAACAATTGCCGCCTGCTGGTCGCGGTGCCGACGCGCCATGGCCAGTTCCGCGTCATCGATGCCTTCTCGCGCATCGTCAGGCTGGGCGAGGGGCTCACCGCCAATGGCCGGCTTGGCGAGGCTGCAATGGACCGCGCGGTCGAGGCGCTGAAGATCTGCGGCGACAAATTGCGCAACCGCAAGGTCAGGAAGGCCCGGCTGATCGCCACCGAGGCCTGCCGCACCGCCGCCAACGGCGTCGAGTTCCTCGAACGCGTCGAGCGCGAGGCCGGCCTGAAGCTCGAAATCATCGACCGCCAGACCGAGGCGCGGCTGGCGGTGTCGGGCTGCGGCTCGCTGGTCGAGCGCGACACGCAAGGCGTCGTGCTGTTCGACATCGGCGGCGGCTCGTCCGAAATCGCGCTGATCGACCTTACCGGCCAGCGCTCGCCAAGGCTCGCCAACCATATCGTCTCGTGGACGTCGCTGCCGGTCGGCGTCGTCTCGCTGGCCGAGCGTTTTGGCGGCCGCACAGTGACGCGCGAGATCTTTGGCGCCATGGTCGACGATGTCGCAATGCGGCTGCGCGCCTTCGACGGGCGCGACCGGCTGAGCCACCTCCTGTCCAGCCCGAAATTCCATCTGCTCGGCACCTCGGGCACGGTGACGACGCTGGCCGGCGTCCACCTCGATCTCGAACGTTACGACCGCCGCCGCGTCGACGGGTTGTGGATGGATCGCGACAGCGTCGACCGCATGGTCGAAAAGCTGGTCGGCTGGGATTTCCAGCAGCGCGTCGCCAACCCTTGCATCGGCGCCGACCGCGCCGACCTGGTTCTGGCCGGCTGCGCCATATTGGAGGCGATCCGTGCCGTCTGGCCGTCCGAACGGCTGCGTGTCGCCGACCGCGGCCTGCGCGAGGGCATACTGAGCGAGTTGATGGCCGATGACGGCGTCTGGCGCAACAGCGGGCGGGGCAGAGCATGATCCCGAAAAGTGGCTGCCGGTTTTCGGACAAGATCATGCTCAAACAAGTAATCAAGCAATGACCAAAAAACCGGAAAGACCGAGCTCCGCCGGCATTCGCGTGCTGAAGACGAAGATCAAGAAGAAAAGCGGCTTGAAGGAATCGTCGCGCCGTTGGTTGCAGCGCCACATCAACGATCCCTATGTCCAGCGCTCGAAGGCCGACGGCTATCGCTCGCGCGCCGCCTACAAGCTGATCGAGATCGACGACAAGCACCATTTGCTCAAGCCCGGCATGAAGGTGATCGACCTTGGTGCGGCACCCGGCGGCTGGTGCCAGGTCGCCGCCGCACGTACCAAATCTACCGCGGAACACCCGAACGTCGTCGGCATCGATTACCTGGAGATGGACGCGGTGCCGGGCGCGCCGGTGCTGCTGATGGATTTCCTCGATCCGCAGGCGCCTGAGAAGCTGGCCGAGACGCTGGGCGGTCAGCCGGACATCGTGCTCTCCGACATGGCCGCACCCACCACCGGCCACAAGCGGACCGACCACATCCGCACCATGCATCTGTGCGAGGTGGCGGCCGATTTCGCGCTGTCGGTATTGAAGCCGGGCGGACATTTCCTTGCCAAGACGTTTCAGGGCGGCGCCGAGAACGAATTGCTGGCGAGACTCAAGCGGAATTTCCGCTCGGTCCATCACGTCAAGCCGCCGGCCTCACGCGACGAATCGGTGGAGCTCTATCTCTTGGCGAAAGATTTTAAAGGCGGAAACGGCACGGCGTGAAAATCGCTCTGTAGCGGTCCTTCGCGCCCCCCTCTGGCCTGCCGGCCATCTCCCCCACGAGGGGGGAGATTGGCAGCTTCGGCGCGCCGCCCAACCCCGCAACGCTGGAGATTGGCGAAAACCGACCTCACGTCCGATCTCCCCCCTCGTGGGGGAGATGGCCGGCAGGCCAGAGGGGGGCGCTGTCCCTCCGGCGTCCGTAAGCACGAGGAAAGGTCAAGTCCCCGGCGGGCTCACCGGCTCCAGTGTCTTCGGCGGTGTCAGCCGGCCATGTCCAGACACGGCATTGCCGGCGTCCGGCGCCAGCCGCATGAACGACAGCGAGGCCGCCGCCGACACCGCCGCCACGATGAAGAAGGCGGTGTGAAAGTCGGTCAGCGTCAACGGGCCGCCATGGATCGTGGTCGACACTTCCAGGATGCCGCCGGCCAGCGCCACACCGAGCGCGATCGCCAACTGCTGGAACACCGCCGTGATCGGCGTCGCCTTGCTGGTGTCGGCGGCCGAAATCTCGGCGTAGGCAAGCGCGTTGATGCCGGTAAAGAACATCGAGCGGATGAAGCCCCCGGCGAGCAGCATGGCGAGGATCAGCCCATAGGGCGTGTCGGGTGTGAACAGGCCGTTGACGGCGATGGACGCGGCAGCGATGAGCGAGCCTGAAATCAGCACACGGCGGAAGCCGGCGACCCTGAAGATCAGCGCGGTGACGAATTTCATGCCTATGGCGCCGATCGCCGAGACGAAGGTGATCATGCCGGACTGGAACGGCGTCAACCCGAAACCGATCTGGAACATCAGCGGCAAAAGAAACGGTACGGCACCAATGCCGATGCGGAACAGTCCGCCGCCGAGCACCGACGAGCGGAACACCCGATTGCGAAACAGCTCGAGCGCCAGCAGCGGATTCTTGGCGCGGCGCGCGTGCAGCAGATAGAGCACCGCCGACGCCAGACCGACGGCTACGGTGACAAAGCCGGCAGCGGGCGGCAGAGCCGGCAGGCTGACCACCGACAGGCCGAACACGATGCCCGATGCCGCCAACCCGCTCAGCACGAAACCGGTGAAATCGAGCGGCGGCGTCTGGGCGGCGTCGGTCTTTGGCAGGAAACGCGTGGCCAGCCAGATCCCGACCAGCCCGATCGGCACGTTGATCAGAAAAATCCAGTGCCAGGAAAAATAGGTCGTGATGAAGCCGCCTATCGGCGGGCCGACCAGCGGGCCGACCAGAGCCGGGACGGTCAGCCACGACATGGCGGCAACGAGTTCGCTTTTCGGCGTCGCGCGTACCAGCACCAGACGCCCAACCGGCGTCATCATGGCGCCGCCAATGCCTTGCAGGAAGCGTGAGACCACGAAAGCCGGCAGCGAATTGGAAATGGCGCACGCGACCGAACCGACGATGAACACGGCGATCGCGACACGGAAGACATTCTTGGCGCCGAAGCGGTCGGCCATCCAGCCGCTGATCGGAATGAAGATCGCCAGCGATACCAGATAGGCGGTCAGCGCCAGCTTGAGCGCGATCGGGCTGCTGTGGATGTCGATGGCGATCGCCGGCAACGATGTCGCAATGACGGTCGAATCCATGTTTTCCATGAAGAGAGCGACCGCCAGGATAAGCGGAATGGTGCGGTTCACGATGGATCCGGCCTTGAAATGTGCGTCGCGATTGCTTGCCGGCCTTGGGGCCAAACCGACAGGTAGGGCGGTTATCATGGCTTGGCCCGGATGTCGCATTAATTTGCTGTCACGTTTGTGCGACCGCAAGTCGTGCAGCACCTGCGGCAAATGCAGCTTTGCCACTACACAACCATCGGCTTTTCAACGGCGACGGGACGTGTTACGAGCCAGCGCCAATCCTGAAAGGGAAGAAGACGAGTCGGCGCTGTCCATCAGGGCGAGCGCCTTTCCTGCATTCCGAGGGCTGGCCATGGCAAAAATCATCGAGACGTCCACCGGCGCATTGGCGCTGACCTTTGACGACGTGCTGCTGCAGCCGGGTCATTCCGAGGTCATGCCCGGCGAGACCGACATCCGCACCCGCATCGCCGGCGACATCGACCTCAACGTGCCGATCCTGTCGGCCGCCATGGACACGGTTACCGAGGCGCGGCTAGCCATCGCCATGGCCCAGGCCGGCGGCATTGGCGTCATCCACCGCAATTTCTCGCCGGCCGAACAGGCCGAGCAGGTGCGGCAGGTGAAGAAGTTCGAGTCCGGCATGGTGGTCAACCCGGTCACCATCGGTCCGGAGGCGACGCTAGCCGATGCGCTGGGCCTGATGCGCACCTACAGCATCTCGGGCATTCCGGTGGTCGAGAACGGCGGCACCGGCGGCCACACGGTCGGCCGGCTCGTCGGCATCCTGACCAACCGCGACGTCCGCTTCGCGTCCGATCCGGCGCAAAAGGTCTATGAGCTGATGACCCGCGAGAACCTGATCACGGTCAAGGAGAACGTCGATCAGGACGAGGCCAAGCGGCTGCTCCATCAGCACCGCATCGAGAAGCTGGTTGTGGTCGATCGGGACGGCAATTGCGTCGGGCTGATCACGGTCAAGGACATCGAGAAGTCGCAGCTCAACCCGCACGCCACCAAGGATGCGCAGGGACGCTTGCGCGCCGCCGCCGCCACCAGTGTCGGCGATGACGGTTTCGAGCGGGCCGAGCGCCTCATCGACGCCGGCGTCGACCTTCTGGTGATCGACACCGCGCACGGTCATTCGCAGCGCGTTCTGGATGCCGTGACGCGGGCCAAGAAGCTGTCCAACTCGGTTCGCATCCTGGCCGGCAACGTCGCCACCGCGGAAGGCACCTTGGCGCTGATCGATGCCGGCGCCGACGCGGTCAAGGTCGGCATCGGACCAGGCTCCATCTGCACCACCCGCATCGTCGCCGGCGTCGGCGTGCCGCAGCTCTCGGCAATCATGTCGGCAGTCGAGACGGCGCAGAAATCGGGCGTTTCGGTTATTGCCGATGGCGGCATCAAATATTCGGGCGATCTCGCCAAGGCGCTGGCCGCCGGGGCCAGCGCGGCGATGATTGGCTCGCTGCTGGCCGGCACCGACGAGAGCCCCGGCGAGGTCTATCTGCATCAGGGCCGCTCCTTCAAAGCCTATCGCGGCATGGGTTCGGTCGGCGCGATGGCGCGCGGCTCCGCCGATCGTTACTTCCAGGCCGAGGTGCGCGACACGCTGAAACTGGTCCCGGAAGGCATCGAAGGGCAGGTGCCGTACAAAGGACCTGTGTCTGGCGTGCTGCACCAGCTTGCAGGCGGCCTGAAAGCCGCTATGGGTTATGTCGGTGGCCGCGACCTTGCCGATTTCCGCGAGCGCGCCACTTTTGTGCGGATATCCAATGCCGGACTTCGTGAAAGCCACGCCCATGACGTCACGATTACCCGCGAAAGCCCGAATTATCCTGGCGGAGCCTGACCGTCATGCGTCTTGGCGCAATCTGGCGGCAATGATCCTGCGGCTGTCGCGCCACGCGGCCGCACTCTGTGTCGCCACAGTGGCGGTTTTCATCATCATGACGGCGATGGAGTTCCTCTATTTTCGCCGATTGAGCGGCGGTCAGCCGTCGCTCGACATGCGCTATGCCGGTTTCACTCCGGATGAGGGCATGGCCTGGCTAACGGCTCTCGGCCGGCGCGGCAGCGAGATTATCCTCGTCTGGCATTACCTGACCTTCGACCTGCTGTTTCCGGCGCTGCTGTCGCTGACGATGGTCAGCCTGATCCTGGCCACGGGCCGGCGGCTGAAGAATTTCCATGCACTGCCTGCGCAAACGCAGGCGACATTCGCAGCTGTGCTGGTGCTGCCCTACACGCTTGCCGACTATGCCCAGAACATCGCCGTGGCTCGTCTTTTGTCCGATTTTCTGTCGGCCAATCCGGATTCGCTATCCTTCGCCTCGGCGCTGATCGTCACCAAATTCGCCCTGCTGGGGATACCAGTGACCGTCATTGCGGCTTTTCATCTTGCCGGTCAGAGACAGCGCTGATCGAGACTATACCTCGAACACCGCGATCTTGCGCTTGTCGAACCTGATGGCGAGTTCGCCGCGCACCAGCTTGAGCGCGGCCTCGCCGAAAACGGCACGCCGCCAGCCTTGCAATGCCGGCACGTCGGCTTCCTCGCCCTCGGCAGCGATGCGGTCGATGTCGTCACTGGAGGCGAGTACCTTCGAGGCGACGCCTTCCCTTTCGGCAACGATCCGCAGCAGCACCTTCAGCAACTCCGCCGCGGCGCTCGACCCCTCCGGCGGCTGGAAGCTCTTCGGCAGCTTCGGCATCTCTTCCCTGGGCAGGGCAAGGGCAGCGTTGACTGCGCCAAGCAATGCCGTCGCCGTCGAAGAGCGTTCCCAGCCCTTCGGCGTGGTACGCAGCTTGCTCAGCGCCGCAGCGTCGCGCGGCGCCTGTTGCGCCACTTCGTAGATCGCATCGTCCTTGAGCACCCGGCCGCGTGGCACGTCGCGCTCGCGCGCTTCGCGTTCGCGCCAGGCCGCCACCGCCTGCACGATCGCCAGTTCCTGCGGCTTGCGCAGCCGCATTTTGAGCCGCTTCCAGGCATCCTCGGGATGCGGATCGTAGGTCTCGCGCGAGGTCAGCACGTCCATCTCCTCGTTCAGCCAGTGGGCGCGGTTTTCCCGCACCAGCTCGGCGCTGAGATGCTTGTAGACCTCGATCAGGTGGGTGACGTCGGCGAGCGCGTAGTCGAGCTGCTTTTCTGACAGCGGACGGTGGCGCCAGTCGGTGAAGCGCGAGGACTTGTCGAGCCGCGCGCCGGTGATGCGCTGCACCAGCTGGTCGTAGGAAACGCTGTCGCCGAAGCCGCAGACCATTGCCGCGACCTGGGTGTCGAACACCGGATGCGGCACAAGATCGCCGAGATGCACAATGATTTCGATGTCCTGCCGCGCCGCATGGAAGACTTTGACGATCGCCTCGTTGGCCATCAGCCTGAAGAACGGTTTCAGGTCGATGTCGGGCGACAGCGGATCAATCAGCGCCGTCACCCCGGGCGCTGCCATCTGGATCAGGCACAGGATCGGCCAGAAGGTCGTTTCGCGAATGAATTCGGTATCGACGGTGACGAATTCCGCCTTTTCGAAAGCGGCAATAACGGTCTCGAGTTCTTTCTGAGTGGTGATGACGTGCATCAAATCGCTTTTGGCAAGGGATAGGGTCTCTTTCAATTTCAGCCGCGCGCGCTTTCGTCAAGCGCAAGCACCTCTATCCAGGTTTTGCGGGTTCATCGGGATCGCCATTCCGCTTCGCCAACCGGGCAAAAACCGTCGAAGTGCGCAACAGCGCCGTAAAACGGCTGCGATGGGTGGCCGGCACGGCGGAGCGCGCCTGCATCCGGTAAAGGATGACGGCCACGAAGATCGCATAGACGGTGGCGCTGAACACGAACAGCGCGCTCGGCCCGAAAAATTGCATCACCGTCGAGGCTGCGAACGGCCCGCCGATGGCGCCGAACGAGTAAAACAGCATCAAGGCAGCGTTGATCAGCACGAACTCGCCCTTGTCGGCGCGGTCGTTGGAATGCGCCGCCGACAGCGAATAGAGCGGCATGGCGAAGCAGCCGAAGATGAAGACGAGCAGGAAGTTGAGGAACGGGCTGCCGCCTGCCACGAATGCCAGGGCCAGTGCCGCCACCATCGCACAGCACGTCGTCATCAGCAGCACCGAGCGCCGGTCCCAGCGGTCGGAGAGGTAGCCGAGCGGGTATTGGATGATGGCGCCGCCGAAAATGCCGACGCTGACGAAGGTGACGACGTCGGCGACCGACATGCCGATCTGCTCGGCATAGACCGGCGACAGGGTGCGGAAGGCGCTGTTGGTGACGCCGACGGCGATACAGCCGAAGCAGCCGAGCGGCGAGATCCGCCAGACGCGCGCCAAATCGAGCTTGACCTCTTCCGGCGGCGTCGGATTGGAGCGGTCGCCGAGCGAAACCGGCACCAGCGAAACGGTGATCATGATCGACATGATGGCGAAGATGGCAAAGCCGCCGGCGCCAAAGATCGGGATCAGGAACTGGGCGCCCGTCACCGAGCCGATGTCGACCATCCGGTAGATGGCAAGCACCCGCGCCCGGTCGGTGTTGGTGACGCCGGAATTCAGCCAGGCTTCCATGATGGTGAACAGGCCGGCGAAGCAGAACCCGCCGGCAAAGCGCACGGCGCACCACATCACCGGATCGATGACCAGCACCAGAAGCAGCGTCCCCGCCGAGGCGATCGCCGCCAGTGCCGAAAAGGCGCGCACATGGCCGACCGACTTCATGATGCGCGTCACGGCAAGGCAGCCGAGCAGGAAGCCGGCGAAATAGAACGTGCCCATCAGGCCGATCGAGGAAGCGGGAAAACCTTCCTGCGCACCACGCAGCGCAATCAAGGTGCTCTGCAGGCCGTTGCCGCCGAGCAGGATGCCGGCGGCGATCAGGAGCGGGATCAGCGGGCGGATGGAAGACATGAAGGAAAGCCTGTCGTTGATCCCTTCTTGAACCATCGCCTTCGCCAATACCAGCGACAATTCCCGGCGGCGTTGGGGCCAGCCGGGGGCTGCCGCGTGGCGCCGGACCCTCCGTGTTGGAACCAAGGCGTATCTTTGTAGTTCAGTGCTGGTGGGCGAATAAGCGTCTTGTGAGTTGCCGGTGTGCGGAGGCGGTCGGGCATCGACGTCCGTTTTTGTTGCCCGGCCTGAAGCTCCAAAGAGAGGTCCGCCGTCATGAAATTTCATCCCGCATTTGCGGCATTTGCCATGGCCGCAGTTCTGGCGGCCGGGCCGGCGCGGGCTGTCGACCTCGTCATGGTATCCGGCGATACCGGCAACGGCCAGAGAATCCTTCGCGAGATCCTCGATCAATACGAGAAGAAGACCGGCAATAAGGTTAGCGTCGTTCCGCTGCCTCCCTCGGCGACGGACCAGTTTGGCCAATACCGGCTCTGGCTTGCCGCCGGAAGCAGCAACGTCGACGTCTATCAAACGGACATCATCTGGGCCCCCCAGCTTGCAAGGCAGTTCATCGACCTGACCGAAGCGACCAAGGATGTCGTTGGCGCCCATTTCCCATCGATCATCAAATCGCAGACCGTGGACCGCAAGCTGGTCGCCTTGCCGATATTCACCGACGCTCCGGCGCTCTACTACCGCAAGGATCTCCTCGACAAATACGGCGCCAGGGTCCCGGCCAGCTGGGCCGAGCTTGCCGACACCGCCAAGCTTGTCATGGACAAGGAGCGCGACGCCGGCAGCAAGGACATGTGGGGCTTCGTTTTCCAGGGCAACGCCTATGAGGGGCTGACCTGCGATGCACTCGAATGGGTGAAGTCGAACGGCGGCGGCCAGATTATCGAGCCGGATGGCACGATCTCCATCAACAATCCGCAAGCAGTTGCGGCGCTGGAAATGGCGAGGAGCTGGGTGGGAACCATCTCGCCGCCCGGCGTTCTGGCCTATCAGGAAGAAGAGTCGCGCGGAGTCTGGCAGACAGGCAACGCCGTCTTCATGCGCAACTGGCCCTATGCCTACGCGCTTGGCAACAGCGAAAGCTCCCCCATCAAAGGCAAGTTCGAGGTGACAACGCTGCCGCCGGGGTCGGGCGAGGGCGCCCGCCCGGCAGCAACGCTTGGCGGCTGGAATCTCGCGGTTTCCAAATATTCGAAGAACCCGGATGCAGCGATCGGGCTGGTCAAATGGATCGCCTCGCCTCAGATGCAGAAGTACCGCGCCTTGAAGGGGGCATATCTGCCGACCATCCAGGCACTCTATGACGATGCCGACATCGCCAGCGCCCAGCCGGTGATTCCGCGCTGGAAGGAAGTCGTCCTCAACGCGGTGCCGCGTCCCTCGGCCCAAGCCAAGAGCAGGTACAATGAGGCATCGAGCGAGTTCTGGACCGCCGTCCACAACACCATTTCCGGCGAGGGCACGGCCGCCGACAACCTTGCCGATCTGGAGTTCTCCTTGACCAGGCTCAAAGGCACCGCCTGGTGACCCCGCCGCGCTCAGGCTCGCTGCTGGCGCGTCAGCGTGCGCGCTCGGCATGGCTGCTGCTTGCCCCGATGCTCATCGTGCTCGCCGCCGTTGCCGGCTGGCCGTTGATGCGCACGATCTATTTCGGCTTCACCGATGCCTCGCTCGCCGACCTCGAAGCCCGCCGCTGGGTTGGCTTCGCCAACTATTTCTCCGTCGTGCAAATGCCGAGCGGCCGCGTCATCTACGACGGGCTGCTCGCCGATCCGGTCTGGTGGCGCGCTGTCTGGAACACCGTGCGCTTCGCGGTGATTTCGGTGACCTGCGAGACGGTGCTCGGCATGATCGTCGCGCTGGTGCTCAACGCCAGGTTTCGCGGCCGCGGCATCGTGCGCGCCGCGATTCTAATCCCTTGGGCCATCCCGACGATCGTCTCGGCGAAAATGTGGCAGTGGATGCTCAACGACCAGTTCGGCATCATCAACGACGTCCTGCTCAAGCTCGGCCTGATCAGCACAAAAATCGCCTGGACCGCAAGCGCCGACACGGCGATGGTCGCCGTCCTCGTTGTCGATATCTGGAAAGCGACCCCGTTCATGGCGCTTCTCATTCTCGCCGGCCTCCAGATGCTTCCACAAGAAATCTACGAGGTCGCCAAGCTCGACGGCGTCGGCGCGTGGAGAGTTTTCTGGAAGATCACCTTGCCGCTCATCCGACCGGCGTTGATGGTGGCCATGATCTTTCGCGGTCTCGATGCCCTGCGCATCTTCGATCTGATCTACGTGCTTACGCCAAACAACATACACACCAAGTCGATGTCGGTGTTTGCCCGCGAGAGCCTGTTTGAGTTCGACAAATTCGCTTCCGGTTCCGCCGCCTCGACGTTGCTCTTCCTTATCCTCGCCCTACTGACCATGCTCGTCCTTTGGCTCGGCCGGATAAGACTGGACAAGGACTATTGATCATGGGGGAGCACTGACCATGTGGATCGTCAAGCGCACGGCTTTCTACCTCCTCGTCGCCGTTATCATCGTCGTCGCGGTGTTCCCGTTTTACTACGCCATCATCACCAGCCTGAAATCGGGGACGGCGCTCTTCCAGGTCGACTATTGGCCGACGACGATTACCTTCAGCAACTACCGGACCGTATTCACCGAGGGGACCTTCTTGCGCAATCTCGTGAACTCGCTGTTCATCTCGAGCGCGGTTGTCTTCATTTCGCTGTTCCTCGGCGTCACCGCCGCCTATGCACTGGCGCGCATCCGCTTCAGAGGCCGTTCGGCACTGCTCCTCATCATCCTGTCCGTCTCGATGTTTCCGCAATTGGCGGTGCTTGCCGGGCTTTTCGAGCTAATCCGCATCTTCGGCCTCTACAATTCGCCGTTCGCGCTGATCTTGTCCTACATGATCTTCACCTTGCCGTTCACCGTCTGGGTGCTCACCGCCTTCGTTCGCGACCTGCCGATCGAACTGGAGGAAGCGGCGATCCTCGATGGCGCCACGCCCTGGATCATCATCAGCCGCGTCTTCCTGCCGCTGATGTGGCCGGCGCTGGCGACCACCGGGCTTCTCGCCTTCATCGGTGCTTGGAACGAGTTCCTGTTCGCCCTGACGTTTACCTCCAGCAACGAGCAGCGAACCGTGCCGGTGGCGATAGCGCTGCTCTCCGGCAGCTCGCAGTTCGAGATCCCGTGGGGCAACATCATGGCCGCATCGGTGATCGTCACCGTGCCGCTTGTCGTCCTCGTTCTCATCTTCCAGCGCAAGATCGTCTCCGGCCTCACGGCGGGCGGGGTGAAGGGATGAGTGCATAGTTGAACTGCCGGCACAGAGCAGCGAACTCAGATTGACGCCTCTGGCATAAATTGATGCCGGTGGGATAGGCGCGGGAAGAACGCGAACTCGACCCAGCCGCCGCTTGCCTTGACAAATGCACCCTCTCATGTGCTTTTCGCGCAAATTTTCAGGCTGGGCCATCATGCCTTGGCCGCAACCCAACATCCGGACCTTAAGAATGACAATGCATCGTTACCGCAGCCATACCTGTGCCCAATTGAGGAAGGCCGACGTCGGCTCGACCGTTCGCCTGTCGGGTTGGGTACATCGCGTGCGCGACCATGGCGGCCTGCTGTTCATCGATTTGCGCGACCATTACGGTCTGACCCAGATCGTCGCCGATCCGGATTCGCCTGCCTTCAAGATCGCCGAGACCTTGCGTGGCGAATGGGTCGTCCGCGTCGACGGCGAGGTCAAGGCGCGCCTCGCCGACACCGTGAACCCCAATTTGCCGACCGGCGAGATCGAGATTTTCGCGCGCGAGATCGAAGTGCTGTCGGCGGCCAGGGAATTGCCGCTGCCGGTGTTCGGCGAGCCGGACTATCCGGAGGACATCCGCCTCAAATACCGCTTCCTCGACCTGCGCCGCGACACGCTGCACAAGAACATCGTGGCGCGGACGAAAATCATCGCCGAGATGCGCAAGCTGATGGGCGAGGTCGGCTTCACCGAATTCTCGACGCCAATCCTGACCGCCTCATCGCCGGAAGGCGCGCGCGACTTCCTTGTGCCGTCGCGTATCCACCCCGGCACTTTCTATGCGCTGCCGCAGGCACCGCAGCAGTACAAACAGCTGATCATGGTGTCCGGCTTCGACCGCTACTTCCAGATTGCGCCGTGCTTCCGTGACGAGGACCCGCGCGCCGACCGTCTGCCGGGTGAATTCTACCAGCTCGACGTGGAGATGAGCTTCGTCGAGCAGGAGGATGTGTTTACCACCATGGAGCCGGTGATGCGGGGGGTGTTCGAGACCTTTGCCGCCGGCAAGCCGGTGACGGACAAGTTTCCGCGCATCGCCTATGATGTCGCCATGCGCAAATACGGCACCGACAAGCCGGACCTGCGCAACCCGATCGAGATGCAGGCCGTCTCGGATCATTTTCGCGAATCCGGCTTCAAGGTATTCGCCAACATCCTTGCCAACGATCCGAAGGCCGAGGTCTGGGCCATTCCGGCCAAGACCGGCGGGTCTCGCGCCTTTTGCGACCGCATGAACTCATGGGCGCAGGGCGAGGGCCAGCCCGGCCTCGGCTACATCTTCTGGCGCAAGGAGGGCGAGAAGCTCGAAGGGGCCGGGCCGCTGGCCAAGAACATCGGCGAGGAGCGCACCGAGGCGATCCGCCTGCAACTCGGCCTTGCCGATGGCGATGCCGCCTTCTTCGTCGCCGGCGATCCGAAGAAGTTCGTCTCCTTCGCGGGTGCGGCGCGCAGCCGCGCCGGCGAGGAGCTCAATCTTGTCGACCGTGATCGCTTCGAACTGTGCTGGATCGTCGACTTCCCGTTCTTCGAATGGAACGAGGAGGAGAAGAAGATCGACTTCGCGCACAATCCGTTCTCGATGCCGCAAGGTGGCATCGATGCGCTTAACGGCGAGGATCTGCTCGGAATCAAGGCGTTCCAGTACGACATGGTCTGCAATGGTTTCGAGATCGCCTCAGGCGGCATCCGCAACCATCTGCCCGAAACCATGGTCAAGGCGTTCGAGACGGTCGGGCTGGACCGCGAGACGGTCGAGGAGCGCTTCGGTGGCCTCTACCGCGCCTTCCAGTATGGCGCGCCGCCGCATGGCGGCATGGCGGCCGGCATCGACCGCGTCGTCATGCTTCTCGTCGGCGCCAGGAACCTGCGTGAAGTGACCATGTTCCCGATGAACCAGCAGGCCTACGACCTGTTGATGAACGCGCCGTCGGAGGCCAGCCCGCAGCAGCTTCGCGAATTGTCGCTGCGCGTCGTGGCGACGAAGAAAGAGGTTTAGGAAACGCTCCGAACCGATGCTGTTGATTCATAAAAAAGCCCGGCATCGCTGCCGGGCTTTTTGCTTTGGATCTCGGTCAGTCTTCGTTTGCCGTAACCGTCACGCCGAGCGTTTTCGGCAGGTCGAGCGGGTTGGACATGGCGCCCGCCATGATCAGCGCGAACGGCACCGCCGCCGGCGGCTCGGCCGAGACCTCGATGCTTTGCGGATCGTCGAGGAATTTGTTGACCGCGGCCGAAACCTGCGCCGTCAGTTCCGGATTGTTGAGCTGCGCCATGCCGAAGGGCACGATCGCCTTGGCCTGGTTGGCAATGTCCTTGCCGGACATGCCTTGCTGCTTGCCGGCATAATCGAGCACCTTTTTGGTCAGCGAATCATCATCGAAGCGGATCGAGGCGCTGTTGAACGAAAGCTGCTGCAGCAGCCCGAGCATGGCCATGCCTTGCGCCGAATTGTCGGCGCCTTCGGGCTGCGCCGCCATCTTCTTCTGCATCTCCTGCAGTGATTTGATGACGTCCAGCGTGTAGCCGCCGAGATCGAAGGTCATGCCGAGCGTGCCGGCATTGTCGACCGATATTTCGTATTTCGACAAGTCCATCCTGCCGTCGGTAGGCTGCCAGGTGCCTTCCATCTCAAGATTGCCCGATATGTTCTGGTAGCCGAGCGCGTTGATGACTTCCTTGGACTTCGGATCTTCGACCAGTGTCAGGTCGGCAGTGAATTTTTCCGTGGTGCCGGAAAACGCCAAGGCCTTGCCGTCGGCCGGCGGCGTGATTGCGATGGCAAGCCCGTCCATCGAGAAAGCGGTCTTGTCGGCCACCTTGACGGTCATGTTGTCGAGCTCGGCCGATTTGTAAATCATCAGCGAGCCCAGCGGGCCGCTTGCGCCTTCGGCCGGAACCGTCATGTCGTGGATGACGAAGGGGCTGAGATTGAGCGTGACGCCATCCTCGCTATGTTCGAACGGCGACGTCGACACGGTCGCGATTTGATAGCCACCATTGGCTTCGGTCACCCCTTCGAGCTTGACGTCGCCGATCTTGAGCGCCTCCTTTTCGGCCGCCGGTTTGACCGCCACGCCTTGCAGAACCATGCTGGAGGTGTCGCCGGTTACTCCGGTCCAGGAGAGGTCGACACCCTGGGCGGCGAGGGCAGCCTTCAGCCGGTCGGCGACCGCGGTATCCTGCGCGAATGCCGCATTCAGCGGCAGCGTCAGCAAAAAGGTCGAAAAAGCCAGTCTTTTAATAAGTGTCGAGTGCCTGATCGTCATCGAGAGCTCCCCTGAGAGTGTCCTGAAATTCTTTTCAAATCGTCGCGTCGTCACCATTCGGCGACGAACTGGACCGGAAAAAGGCGGGCCTCGGCACAATGATCGAAAATCGCGGCTAAAGGCAAACCCGATCCATCAGGCTTGCGATAGAAGCAGGATGTAACGGGTTGATGTTGGCCGGCGTCGCGACGCTCCCAATTCCCGTTGCATAATGGATGTCGCGCAAAGTGTGCAGCGGTATTGCGATGACGACATGCATCAAAACAAGGACCTAAAGCGTCGCATGAGGCCGGTCGAACGCGACGTGGTTTAGGAGGAGGCATACCGGTGCCTCTTGCCGCGAATCACCCGCTCGGCTAGTGCCACCCCATGGGAAAAAGGCTTTTGCCGCCCGAGAGTGGCGGCGGCGACAATATCGAGCCGGTCGATCTGAAGAAGGCGCTGGAAGAGCGCTATCTCGCCTACGCGCTGTCGACCATCATGCACCGGGCGCTGCCGGACGTGCGCGACGGATTGAAGCCGGTGCATCGTCGCATCATGCATGCCATGCGCTTGTTGCGGCTCAACCCCGACCAGGGTTTTGCCAAATGCGCCCGCATCGTCGGCGAGGTGATGGGCAAATTCCATCCGCATGGCGACCAGTCGATCTACGACGCGTTGGTGCGGTTGGCGCAGGATTTTTCGATGCGCTACCCGCTGGTCGACGGGCAGGGTAATTTTGGCAATATCGACGGCGATAACGCCGCCGCCATGCGCTACACCGAAGCGCGCATGACCGAAGTGTCGACGCTGCTTTTGGAAGGCATCACCGAGGACGCGGTCGATTTCCGCCCGACCTACAACGAGGAAGACGAGGAGCCGGCGGTGCTGCCCGGCGCCTTCCCGAACCTGCTCGCCAACGGCTCGTCCGGCATTGCCGTTGGCATGGCGACCTCGATCCCGCCACACAATGCGGCCGAGCTTTGCGACGCCGCGCTTCACCTGATCGATCATCCGGATGCGCCCGTCACCAAGCTGATGGACTTCGTCCAGGGGCCGGATTTCCCGACCGGCGGCATCATCGTCGACAGCCGAGCCTCGATCCTCGAAGCCTACGAAACGGGTCGCGGCGGCTTTCGCGTCAGGGCGAAATGGAGCCAGGAGGATCAGGGCAGGGGCACCTGGAACATTGTCGTCACCGAAATCCCCTATGGCGTCCAGAAGGCTAGGCTGATCGAGAAGATCGCCGAGCTCTTGATGGCACGCAAGCTGCCGCCGCTCGAGGATATCCGCGACGAGAGCGCCGAGGACATCCGCGTCGTGCTGGTACCGAAGAGCCGCTCGGTCGATCCCGGCATCATGATGGAATCGCTGTTCAAGCTGACCGAGTTCGAAAGCCGCTTTCCGCTCAATATGAACGTGTTGTCGCGCGGCAAGGTGCCGAACGTGCTGTCGCTGAAAGGTGTGCTCAAGGAATGGCTGGAGCACCGCCGCGACGTCTTGATCCGCCGCTCCAAGCACCGCCTCGGCGAGATCGAGCGGCGGCTGGAGATCCTCGCCGGCTATTTGATTGCCTACCTCAACATCGACGAGGTGATCAGGATCATCCGCGAGGAGGACGAGCCCAAGCAGGTGATGATGGCTCGCTGGTCACTCACCGACACCCAGGCTGAAGCCATCCTCAACATGCGGCTGAGGGCGCTGCGCAAGCTCGAGGAATTCGAAATCCGCGAGGAATTCAATGGCCTGACCGGCGAGAAGAAGCAGATCGAGGCACTGCTTGCGTCCGACGCCAAGCAGTGGGCGACGATCAAGTGGGAAGTCGCCAATGTTCGCCAGAAATACGGGCCCGAGACCGACATCGGCAAGCGCCGCACCGAGTTCGCCGACGCACCCGAGCATGACCTGACCGATATCGCCCACGCCATGATCGAGCGCGAGCCGGTCACTGTGGTCGTTTCGGAAAAGGGCTGGCTGAGGGCCATGAAAGGTCATCTGACCGACCATTCGGCCCTGACCTTCAAGGAAGGCGACAGCCTCAAGCTCGCCTTCCACGCCCAGACCACCGACAAGGTGCTGGTCTTCACCACCGGCGGCAAGTTCTACACGATCGGCGCCGACCGGCTGCCCGGCGGGCGCGGCCATGGTGAGCCGATCCGCATCATCGTCGACATGGACAACGACCAGGATATCGTCACCGCCTTCGTCCATGATCCCAAGCGCAAGCTGCTGCTGGTGTCGCATGACGGCAACGGTTTCATCGTGCCGGAAGAAGAAGTCGTCGCCAACACCCGCAAGGGCAAGCAGGTGATGAACGTCAAGGCGCCAGACGAAGCCCAGCGCTGCGTGAGCGTCGCGGGCGACCATCTCGCCATTGTCGGCGAGAACCGCAAGATGCTGGTGTTCCCGCTGGCCGAGATCCCGGAGATGGGGCGCGGCAAGGGCGTGCGCCTGCAGAAATACAAGGATGGCGGCGTCCTCGACCTCAAGACCTTCACGCTCGCAAGCGGCCTGTCCTGGCAGGATTCGGCAGACCGCACCTTCATCAAATCGCGTGACGAGCTTGCCGAATGGGTCGGCGCCCGCGCCTCGGCCGGCCGCATGGTGCCGAAGGGGTTCCCGCGCACGGGGAAATTTGGGTAGGCGCGCTTCTTCCTTCTCCCCTTGTGGGAGAAGATGGCCTCGCGAAGCGAGGTCGGATGAGGGGTGTTCCAGAAAACACCGACGCCTCACTTCGCTGGAACACCCCTCAACCGTCTCGGCGCTGCGCGCCAATCCACCTTCTCCCACAGGGGGAGAAGGAAGAGGCGCCACCCAAACATTTGGAATGTCGTCACGATTGCTGCACTATATCAGTGCATAAGCGACGCTATGGGCCAGGGAGAATTGGGCGCTTGAAGGAAGTCAGGATCCAGAAGCCGGAGCGGCAGCAGCGCCTGTTTGGCCTGTCGACGCCGCTCAGGGCCGCTGTCATTCCGCCGCTGTCGGCGGCGCGCTGGCTCCTGGTGCTGATCGTTGCCGCTGGCGTTTACTTCTTCCACGGCTTCCTGTTTCCGGTCCTTGCCGCCCTGGTGATCGCCTTCGCCAGCTGGCCACTCTATCGACGGCTGCTCGCCGGCGTCGGCGGCAACCGCACCATCGCGGCGACGCTTGCGATCTTGTTCATCCTGACCTTCCTGGTGGTGCCGATCGCGCTTGCCGGCACCTACGCCATCAATGAGGTGCGCGAATGGGTCAACTGGTCGATCGAGACCAACCGCTACGGTGCGCCGACGCCGCACTGGATCGCCACCATGCCCGTGGTGGGCGAATGGCTCAATGAACAATGGACGGTCAACGTTGGCCACCCTGGCGGTATCGGCGAACTGATCCAGCTGATCAGCGGCGCCAATATCGGCAGCATCTACCGCGGCGTGCTTGCCGCGGGCGGCAGCGCCTTCGGCCTTTTGCTGACGCTGCTGTTCATGATGATCGCGCTGTTCTTCGCCTATCGCGACGGCGAGCATTTCGCCGGACAGGTCGATCGCCTCGGCGAACGCATCCTGCCGGCCAGATGGGAACGGATCTCACGCGTGGTGCCGGCGACGATCTCCTCGACGGTGACCGGCATGACTGTTATCGCCATCGGCGAAGGGCTGGTGCTGGGCATCGCTTACTGGTTGGCCGGCGTGCCGTCGCCGGTGACGCTCGGCGCGCTGACCGGCATCATGGCGCTGATCCCCGGCGGCGCGCCCCTGTCCTTCACGCTGGTCTCGATCTATCTCGCTGCCAGCGGCTCGCCGATGGCGGGGCTGGCGCTGTTCATCTGGGGCGCGGTCGAACTCTTCATCGTCGACAAGACATTGCGCCCGAAGCTGGTCGGCGGGCCGATAAAGCTGCCGTTCCTGCCAACCTTTTTCGGCCTGATCGGCGGCGTCAAGACGATGGGTTTTCTCGGCCTGTTCATAGGCCCGGTGCTGATGGCCCTGCTGGTCGCAATCTGGCGCGAATGGCTGCGCGAAGTGGAACTGACCGATGAACTCGCTGCCGCCGAACCGGCGGAGCACGATGACGCGCCGCCGCAGATCGAAATTGTCGCCGAGCGCGCCGCCGCGAAAAAGAATCAGGCCGGGTGACTGACGGCGAACGTGGCGCGGCGTTTGCGCCCCTCGTGCAACTGCCAGAGCGAATGGCCGATCAAAGTCATGATTAGGATCGCGCCGCCGATCAGGCTGTTGCGCGACGGCGCTTCGGCGAAGATCATCCACACCCAGACCGGTGCCAGCACGGTTTCAAGCAGGTAGAACATCGCCACCTCCGGCCCGGAGATGTATTTCGGGCCGTTGGCGAGGCAGAAGAACGAGATCGGCATGATGACGGCACCGTTGAAAACGATCCACCATGGCGCGTTGACGTGAAAACCCACCTTGGAAACCATCAGGGCGGCGACGGCCAGCGGCAGGACCACTCCGATCAGCGCCGTGAAACCCATATCCTTGCCGCTTGCGCGCGAGATAGTAATGGCCGCTGCGATCATGAAAGCCGAGCATAGCGCCATCAGGTCGCCGAAGAGATGTCCGGTTCCAACGGAATCGCCGACAATGATCGTCACGCCGACGATCATCAGTGCCAGCGCTGCAAGCGTCAGGGGCCGTGGCCTCTCCTTCAGGAACAGCCATGACAAAAGGGCCGCGAACATGGTTGTGAAGGCCAGGATGAAAACGAGGTTGGCGGTCGAGGTGTTGTAGACGCCGGTGATGAAGGCGATCGAGCCGAGCCCGTAGAGGGCGGCAACGATGAGCCCTGACCAGCCCGGGATAAGCTGCGGCGCCTTTGCGCTCAGCGAGCGCCAGACGGCCCAGATGATGAGCGTGGCGACCAAGGTCGTACCGGTGCGCAACAGCAGGATCGTCCATGCCTCGCCATCGGCGAGCCGGATCAGCGGAATGTCGACCGTCAGCGTCAGCCCGCCGATGGCGGTGATCAGAAGGCCTCTCTGGTGGTCGTTGTGGGAAGACATGCGGCAATTCTCGCGTAGGCTTGGAGGCGCAAAATTGACCCGGCCGGTTTTCCAGCCGATCGGCCGGAAGCCCAGCGGCATCCTCCTCGAAACAATTAAGAGTGAATACCGAAAGCGAAGATCAGCGCGAAACCGCTTCGTGATTGTAGCGTTCCCAACCTTTCGGGCCGAGATGCTCCTGCGGCTGGAAGCGCATCTTATAATTCATCTTGCGCGAGCCGTTGACCCAGTAACCCAGGTAGACATGGGGCAGGCCCATCGCCCTGGCGCGGGCGATGTGGTCGAGGATCATGAAGGTGCCGAGCGAGCGGTCCTCGAAGTCCGGGTTGAAGTAGGAATAGACCATCGACAGGCCATCGGCCATCTTGTCGGTGAGCGCTACGGCGATCAGCTCGCCCTGGCCCTTGCCGGTGATGAAGCTGTCGGGTCCGCGGCGACGGTATTCGATGACCTTGGTGTCGACATGGGTATCCTCGACCATCATGGCGTAGTCGAGCACGGTCATGTCGGACATGCCGCCACGGCGGTGGCGGGCGTCGAGATAGCTGCGGAACAGCGAATATTGCTCGGTGGAGGGCTCGGCGTCGTGCATGGCGCCGACCAGATCCGAATTATGCTGTATGACGCGTTTCATGTTTCGGCTGGCGGTGAATTCCTGCGCCAGGATGCGCACCGACACACAGGCGCGGCAGGTCTCGCAAGCCGGCCTGTAAGCGATGTTCTGCGACCGCCTGAATCCACCCTGCGTCAACAGATCGTTCATCTCCGGGGCCTTGTCGCCGACCAGGTGTGTGAACACCTTGCGCTCGAACTGGCCCTCGAGATAGGGACATGGCGAGGGCGCGGTCAGAAAGAACTGCGGCGACTGGGTCGGGTGCTGCGTCATCGAGCCTTGGAAACACTCCTGCGAATCGCTCTACCTTTGGCGCGGACGCCGAAAAATTCAACAGGATTGTGAAAGCCTGGTTGATTGGACGTCTTCACATTTGTGCGCAAAGGCTGCGCCCGCGCTCAGCGGCCGCTGCGGCTGACGACGGTGCCGAGCAGCAGGTCGTGCAGCGTGCGCTTGCGATCGGAAAACAGGCTCACCAGCAGGACTAGCGGCGAAAGGATGACATTGCCCGCCCAAAACAGCACCGAATGCACGACGGCGGTCAGCCCGTCGATGGGGCCGCCGTCGAGTCGGTCGAGCCGGATGCCCATTATCTTCATGCCGGTGGTGGCCTGGTCTTTACTGCCGAGCGTGTTCCAGATGTAGAGGATGGCGACGGCCGGCACGAGAATGGAAAACAGCATCCAGCCAAGGCCGAGCGTCAACAGCCCGAACAGGAACACCAGGATCGCGAATGGAATGGTGAGCAGCGCCACGATGAAATAATCGATGACGAAGGCGAGAATGCGCCGCGTGCGCACGCCCTCATAGGCGCTGATATCTTCGAGCCTGTTGGTGATGATTTCGCCGTCGAGAACGCGAGCGTTCATGTCATTTCCTCGTAATCGAACCCGGGTTAATGCACGGGGCCGCTTGTTGATGAAATGGTGAAGGTTCGCGGCGGAATCAAGATCGAGCCGTCCACCATGTAGATGGTGACGGAGCACTTGGCGCCGTCTGTGACTTGTTGAATTTGTGGCGCGGATAGCGTTAGCTTGCTGCGGCGCAACAAAAAGCGCCAAGCCGAGGGGACGGGGCGACATGGACTATGACATGCTGGTCATCGGCAGCGGCCCATCCGGGCGCCGCGCCGCGGTGCAGTCGGCCAAGCTCGGCAAGTCGGTGCTGGTGGTCGACAGAGGCCGGCGCCTCGGCGGCGTGTCGGTGCATACCGGCACCATCCCGTCGAAGACGTTGCGCGAGACGGTGCTCAACCTCTCAGGCTGGCGCGAGCGCGGCTTTTACGGTCGCGGCTACCGGGTCAAGCAGGACATTTCGGTCGGCGATCTGGTCGAGCGCCTGCATAAGACGCTCGACCATGAGGTCGAGGTACTGCAGCACCAGTTCATGCGCAACACGGTCAAGAGCGCACGTGCCGCGGCAAAATTCCTCGGCCCCAACAAAGTCAGCCTGACCACCGACACCGGCGACTACAGCGAGGTTGGCTTCGCCCATGCGCTGATCGCGGTCGGCACCCGGCCGCACCGGCCGCGCGACGTGCCGTTCGACAAGACACGGATCTTCGACAGCGACGAGATGCTGGAGCTCGACCGCCTGCCACGCACGCTGACGGTGATCGGCGCCGGCGTCATCGGCGTCGAATATGCAACGATCTTTTCGGCGCTCGACGTGCCGGTGACGCTGGTCGAGCCGCGCAATACCATGTTGGATTTCGTCGACCGCGAGATCGTCGACGACTTCATCCATCAGATGCGCGACCGCGGCATGACCATCCGATTGGGCAGTGCCGTCAAGGAGATCGCCTCGAAACCCGACTATGCTGAGGTGAAGCTGACCGACGGCCGCACCATACGTTCCGAGATGGTGCTTTATGCTGCAGGGCGTACCGGCAATGTCGGCAGCCTGGGCTTGGAAGCGGTCGGCATTGAGGCCGATCCCAGGGGCCGCATCAAGGTCGATCCGCAGACGTTCCAGACAAGCGCGCCCAACATCTATGCCGCCGGCGACGTCATTGGTTTTCCGAGCCTGGCCTCGACTTCGATGGAGCAGGGCAGGGTGGCCGCCTGCCATGCCTTCGGCGTGCCCTTGCCGCCGCCGCCCGAAACCTTTCCCTACGGCATCTACGCCGTGCCGGAAATCTCCACCGTCGGCCAATCCGAGGAGCAGGTGCGCGAGAGTGGTGCCGCCTACGAGGTCGGCGTGGCGCGGTTTCGCGAGACATCGCGCGGCCACATCATGGGCGTCAACACCGGCTTTCTGAAGCTTCTGTTCTCGATCGAAACACGCCGTCTGCTCGGCGCCCATATTGTCGGCGAGGGCGCGACCGAGCTCATCCACATTGGCCAGGCGGTGATCAATCTCGGCGGCACCGTCGACTTCTTCGTCAACAACACCTTCAATTATCCGACGCTGGCCGAAGCCTACAAGATCGCCGGGCTAGACGCCTGGAACCGCATGGGGCGAGGGTAGCTTCTCGGCTCATCGATCTGACGTTGCAACGGCGGCTGCAGGATCCGCCAGCCATTGCCTGACTATCGCGGCGTCCGGATTGCCGATTTCATGGCCGGAGGCGACGGTGTGGGCCTCGACTTTGGCGCCATGCCGGCTGAGCAGTCCGACCAGCGCGAGTGCGAAGGGCCGGTAAGTCAGGTCGTCGGCGCCGGATAAGATTACCACCCGTGCGTTGCTGAGATCCGCCGGCGGCACCTCGTCCAGAACCGGCATCGGGCGCAGCAAAGCCGCTTGGACGATGAGCCGCGGATGAAGCAGCATCACGCTTGAAACCAGGTTGGCGCCGTTGGAGTAGCCGATAAAGGAGGCTCGGACGAGATCGAGGTCGTGGCGTTTCGCGGCCTTGGGGATGAAGTCAGCGAAAGCGTCCGCCTCTTTGCGGATGCTGTCCTGCTCGAATCGTATCGGCGAAATCCGCCTGAACCACCGGAAACCGTCTTCCTGGGCGATGCGGCCACGCACCGCCACCAAGGTAGCGTGCGGCGAGACTTGGCGCCCCAGCGGCACCAGAGTCGTCTCGTCGACACCCGATCCATGCAGCAGAAAGAGGCACTCTCCGGTTGGTGCTGCGGGCCTGTAAACGCGGTAAAAAAATGGCAGGTCGCGCCGCAAAAAGTCATCTTCCGGAGGTTTTTCGGACATAGTTGCATCCTTTTGTTTTCACGATGTTTTCATTCATTTGCCGGCTTCAAAACGGAATATTTTCAAGCTCCGCGAAAGTTGATTGAACCGGGCGCATTTCAGTCCGTTTCTTTGCCGATATAATCCCCGCGGGAGGGATTCGAAGCAGTGTGCGCCGGGTGGTCGCCCAGGTGGTTGCATACCGCGCATGAACAACCAGCTTTAAGGCCTTTTATCGATGACCATGCCAGTTTCGCCGGAACGCGATACGCGTATTGACGTGTTCCGGGCACTCGCCCTCCTGACCATATTCATCGACCACGTGCCGGGCACAGTTTTCGAAACCCTGACCTACAAGAATTTCGGGTTTTCGGATGCGGCCGAGGCCTTCGTGCTGATCTCCGGCATGTCCGTCGCTCTTGCCTACGGCACCAAATTCCAGCCGGGAAACCGGCTGGTCGCAACGCTGAAGATGTGGCGCCGCGCCGGCGTGCTCTATGTCACCCACATCGTCACGACGATGGTGGTCATGGCCATCTTCTGCGCAGCGGCGGTGTTTGCGAAACGGCCGGACCTTCTGACGCTGATCAACATCGAGCCGCTCGTCAGGAACCCGCCGCAAGTCCTGGTCGGTATCGTCACGCTCGGCCATCAGCTCGGTTACAACAACATACTGCCGGTCTATGCGGTGCTGCTGTTGATGGCGCCGGCCTTCCTGCTGTTCATCAGCTACAGGCCACTGGCCGCGCTTGCCGTGTCCGCAGCCCTTTGGCTGGTTGCCGGAATCTACCAGATCGCGCCGCCGAACTACCCGGAGCCCGGGTTCTGGTTCCTCAATCCGCTGTCATGGCAATTGCTGTTCAATATCGGCATGGCCAGCGTGTTGCATGTGCGGCGCGGCGGCACCATCCCGGTCAATCGGTGGCTGGTCGGCGCGGCGGCCGCCTATGTGCTGACGGCGCTCGTCTGGGTGCATAGCCCGCTGTGGGGGCATGTGTCATGGCTCGACCTGCCGGTGGTGCTGACCGGTTTCGACAAGACGTTCCTGTCGTTGCCGCGGCTGCTGCACATCCTGGCGATGAGCTATCTGGTCGTCGCCTTGCCTTTCGTCTCGAACCTGTTCCGCACCGGCCGCGACAATCCGCTCGCCATATTGGGCAAACGCTCGCTGCCGGTTTTCATTGCCGGCACGGTGATTGCCATGGCGGCGCAGGTGATGAAGCTGATCAACCCGGGCGGCATTGCCTATGACAGTCTGCTGCTCGCCGCCGGCATCGCCATGCAGTTCGCGCTCGCCTTTTATCTGGAGTGGCTGTCCGCAATCGGCTGGTCCGGCAAGGGCAAGCCGGTCCGCAACGAGGCGTTGCCTGTTCGTCCATCCTTTGGCATCGGTCCCATGGCGGCAAATAGATAAGATTTGGTGCCGATCTGCCCCAGTCAGCCTGTACTTAGCGGCGGTCCGGACGATTCCCTGACAACAAGTTCGACGTCGAGCGTTTCTCGCCGCACCGTGCCGTCGAAGTCGAGGATTCTTCGCGCTGCCCGGCGGCCTATCTCGGCGATCGGCTGGGCGATGGTGGTGAGCGGAGGCTCGCAAGTTGCGGCTTCAGGCACGCCGTCGAAGCCGACGACGGAAACATCGCGGGGAACCGCGATGCCCCGTGCGTTGAGCCATTCCAATGCCACCATTGCGATCCGGTCCGACATCGCCAGGATGGCGGTCGGCGGTTCCGCCGAGGCGAAGATGGTTTCAAGGCCAGCCCTTGTGCTCGCCTTATCGTTTTCGGTCTCGTAGACCAGCACCTTGTCGGTGTCGACACCAAACCGAGAAAGCTCTTCGAAATAGCCGAGGAGGCGATCACGGGTTCCGGTATAGGACGCCGTCCGGACCTGCTCGGGCGAGACAAGACCGGTGCTGTCGTCGGCGAAGGCCAGCGACAACACGGCGAAGCGGCGATGTCCAAGTTCCGCCAGATGGCGCGCCGCGAGCCGGCCGCCGGCAACATTGTCGATACTGATCGCGGAGACCGTATCGTCCTGCGAGCCGAGCTCGAGCGCGACGAAGGGGAGCTTTCGTTCGCGCGTCAGCTCAACGAGACGCGGACCGCCCTCGATGCAGAACAGGATGAAGCCGTCCACGAGGGCGCTCTGGATATTCCAGGCAAGTTTTTCCTCGTTGCCAGCCGACACGAGGGCTATCCCCGCGCCGGTGGCGTCGCAGGCTTCCGAGATGCCGGCCATCATCACGCGGGCAAACGGGTCGTCGAAGAAGTAAGACAGCGGCTCGGTTGTGGCGACGCCGATCGCATTGACCTTGCCGGCGCGCAGCAGGCGGCCCTTGGGATCCGGGCCGGCGTAGCCCAGGGCGTCGGCCGCCGCCTTGACCCGCTCGCGGACTTCCTCGCGCACGATTTCGGGACGGCTGAAGACATTGGACGCAGTGCCGTGCGATACGCCCGCGGCTTTGGCGATGTCCGCCAGCCGGATGGGTCTCCTGCCGCCTTCGGTGAGTGATGCCATTGTTTGTCTCCACGACTCCTGTCCAACAGTATCGCCGATTACCTAACATCTTCCTTGGATCGATTCAAATTTTTGCTTGACATTTATGGTGTGACGCGTATTCTTGAATCGATCCAAGAGCGGTTTTTATCCGCAGATTGGATCGATACAAGAGGAGAGCGCCATGCACCCCGTCAATTATCTGTTCGAGGACATTTACCGGAACGACTGGAGCATCCGCTCGGGCGCAGATGCCCGTAAGGGGCGCGACAGGACCGGTCCGTGGATTCGCGACCTGCGTTTCCTCGTAGGACGCAAGCGGAGCTGATCGGCGGCCTATTTTTGTCCCCGCGGATTGGATCGATTCAAAAAGCTAGAGGAGATTAAGCCATGCATCCGATCAAGCATCTGTTCGAAGACATCTATCGCAATTATTGGGGCATCTCGCCGGCCACCGAACGGCTGGAGCGACGGCGTATAGTCAAGACGCCCAAGCGCGACGGCCAAGTCCGGCCCGAACGTCCGCAAGACTGAGCTGGCAAGACGGAGCCGTGGATCGAGCGCGGCTGGCGAAAAGAGCAGCGGCCGCCATTGGTTGCCGCATCAATGGCGGCGCGGGCGTACCAGCGCCGAGGCGGCCATCACGAGCCAGCCGCCGATGAGCAACGTGCCGCCGATCGGCGCCGACATCGGGAACAGCCGCGAGCCAAGGAAGTCGCGGGCCAAAAGATCTCCCGAGAAAAGCAGAAGCCCGACGAGAAGGATGAGGCTTCCGGTTCGCAGGATTCTATTGCCACCGAGCAGCCCGACGGTAAGGAAGACCGGCGCATGCATGAGCAGGAAGGATGCGGCCGTACCGACGAAAGCGCCGCCGAGATGTGCCGCCGCCGCCGAAAGAGCCACGCCGGTTCCGCCGCATAGGCCGCCGGCAAAAATCAGAATGCGACTGCCCGCCGTCTGTTCAGCCATGCTCATTTCCACGCCTCCGCGATTCCTGGCGACCGCCTGAGATAGTGCGGCGAACCGTGTCAGGATTTGCCGGCTTCCGCCAGCATGGCGCGTTCGCGGCGCGACTGGACCAGCCAGTTATAGGCCGCTCCGCCCGCCATCAGCACCGATGTGCCGAGAAACACCGAGCGCATACCGAAATGGCCGCCGACGAAGCCGCCGAGCAACGGTCCGGCGACCTGCCCGACATATTGCGCCGAGATCGACAAGCCCAGCACATTGCCGCCGACGCCATCCGGCACATTGTGGCGGATGACGCTGGTGATGCAGGGCACGAGACCGCCAAGCGCCAGGCCCATCAAGAAACGCAGGCCGACGAGTTGCCAGCCCTGCGTAACGAAGGCCTGCGGGATCAGGAGCAGCGCCGAGACGGCGAGTGCGGCAACGATTACGTTCCAATGGCCGATACGGTCGGCGAGCTTGCCGAGCCGCGACGCCGACACGATGGCGCCGAGCGCCGCCGCGGACATGACGATGCCGGAGATCAGCGTGACCTGGCTCTGATCTTCGATGAGCTGTTGGACATAGACGGTGATGATCGGCTCGATCGACATGGTGGCAAAACTCAAGAGCATGCCGGTCGCCAGCATGGCGACGACGGGGCGCTTGTCGGGAATCTGCGACCAGCCGCCTCTCGCTTTTTCTTGTGACGCCGCCTTGACGGCAACCGGGCGAGGGGCCTCCTTGATCAGCAAGGTGGTTGCCAGAAACGCCAGGAAAATGACGCCGCCTGCGAGCAGGAAGGTGGCGCGGATTCCAATCAGCGGCGGCAGCGCGCCGCCGAGCAGCGGACCGACCAGAGCACCGGCGGTTATGCCGGCCGACAGCACGCCCAGCGCCCAGCCGGAGCGATCCTTCGGCGTCTGCATGGCAACCAGGATGGTCGAGCCCGAAGAATAGCCGCCGGCAAAGCCGATCAGCAGGCGCAGGAGCACCATTTGCCAGACGGTCTGCACCATGCCGGTCACCGACATGCACAGCGCCATGCCGAAACTGGCACGCACCAGCATCAGTTTGCGGCCGTAGCGGTCGCCTAGCCGCCCCCACAGCGGTGCGACCAGCGCGGCAGCAAGGAAGGTTGCGCCGTAGGCAATGCCCGACCACTGGGCGATCGCCGCGTGACCCTCTGCGCCCAACTGCTCGACGTAAAGCGGCAGGAAGGGCAACAGCAGCGTCATCGCTACAAGCGTGCTGAACGAGCCGGCAAAACACACGGCGAGATTGCGACGCCAGTGGACGTTGTGCGTGCCCTGCGTGGCGAGGGTGGCGTCTTGCGGCATGTCCTGTCCTGTCCGGCCGGCTTGGATGAAAACTTGTTGTGGATCCCATTTTGGTATACCAGATTGGTATCCGTCATGGACGCAAGGCTGGTCGCTGTCAATGCGGCCGCTGCAAAGTGATCGGCAACAAATGGCCGGTGAACAGAGAGCCAATGAAACGGCTCCGACAAACGGAACGCCAATGTCGCAGATGCAAAACGTCGAAAAGCAGCTTCGCGAGATGATCCTCGGGCTCGAGATCGGTCCGGGCGAGCGGCTGACGGAGCGCTGGGTCGAAAGCCGTTTCGGAGCCTCGCGCACGCCGGTCAGGGCGGCATTGCTGCGGCTCGAGACCGAAGGCCTGATCTGCCGCGACGGCCGCGGCTGGACGGTCTCGCCTATCAACCTCGCCGAACTCGAGCAGATCGCCGTCTATCGCGAGGCGGTCGAGGTCGCGGCACTCAGGCTGACTTGTGCCTTGCAGGATAGGAGTGCCGTCGAAATCATCGAGGCGATGCTCGATTCTTGCGACGACAAGACGCCGCGCGAGGAATGGCATCGCGTCGGCATGGATTTTCATATCGAGTTGGCGCGATTGTCCGGCAACGAGTTCCTGTTCAGAGCGGTTCGCGACTCGATGACACGCCTGTCGCGCGCCCGCTGGCTCGAGGTTCGCGACGAGGCAGCACTTGGCCGTGCCTGGGCCGAACACCATGCCATTCTGTCGGCGGTGCGGGCCGGCGATGCCGATAGCGCCGCCCGCCTGCTTTCAGCCCACATCAGTGGCAGCCGCGACCGGCTGGTGGCCTCGCTGCGCAACGACCGGCGCGGCCTGCGCGCCAGGGGATTTGCCGTCGTCGCTTGAGTGAGGATCGGCTGCCATTGATCACGAAAAGGGCAGATGAGCGAAGAATGCTACTTTCGGTCTCGCTTCGCAAATGCCGATGGCGTAAGAGCGGCGATGGAAAACAACCGATTTGACACACCCGTGACCGTCAAGGGTGCGGCGGGAAGCAATCAGCTCTTGCGTACGGCCCGCGAGGCTTCCGACTACCTCCTCAACAATTGGCCCGGCAAGCGCAGTCCCAAGCACCGCGAAGCGCTGCAGGCCTGTCATGATGCGCTGGCCGGCGACAAGCCGGCCATGAACGCAAGACGGGCCTTCATTGCCGCCGCTCGTGAAGTGAACGTCTTCGTCAGCGACAAGGCGCCCGCCTGAGGCATAGCGGGATTTGACCGAGGCCCGGACCGCCTGACAGGCCCGGCGTCATCACTTGGTCGTTTCGGTTTTGGTTTGGGACTCGCTCTCGCCCTCGGGCTTCGATCGCTCCTTGGCTGCGACCTTGGCAGCCTGCTTTTCCGCCTTCTTGGCAGCCTTCTGCCGGTCGCGTTCCTTGCGCTCCTGACCGTAGTTCGGTGCTCGTGCCATATCGTTTCCTTTCGTTGTGCTTGGCCTTTGCCTAGGAGCATTGGACCGCAAACACAACACCGCAAGCACGATCGGCTCCATATCTCGGCGCAGTCCTGAGAGCCCGGCTTTCAGGCGCCATCGCGGTCGAGGACGAGATCGGCCGGACCGAACCGGTCCTTTGCGGTGAACTGCTGGTGCCAGTAGGGGTAGAGCACGGGCGGCCTGCTGACCGCGTCGAGCCGTGTGCGCTCCTCATCGCCAAGCACCAGGCTTGCAGCGGCGATATTGTCTTTGAAATGCGCTTCGGTTCGTCCGCCGATCACCAACGAGCTGACGGCGGGCCGGCCGAGTAGCCAGGCAAGCGCCACTTGCGCCGCCGACACACCGTGGTTGTTGCCGATGTCGATCAGCGCGTCGACGATCCGCCACAGCCGGTCCTCGTCGCGGATCGGCGGTTCCGACCAGCCGCTGAGCTGGCGGGCGGTCGGCTGGTCACGGTGGTATTTGCCGGACAGCAACCCGCCGGCAAGCGGGCTCCAGACCAGCACGCCGAGCCCTTGGTCGACCGAGATCGGCAACAATTCATACTCGGCCTCGCGCGCTTCCAACGTGTAATGGATCTGCTGGGTGACGAAGCGCGGCTGGTGATGACGGTCACTGATCCCCAGCCCCTTCATCACTTGCCAGCCGGAATAATTGGAGCAGCCGACATAACGGACCTTGCCCTGCGTGACCAGAGTGTCGAGCGCGGCGATGGTTTCCTCAAGCGGTGTCAGGCCATCCCACTCGTGCAGGAAATAGATGTCGATGACATCGGTCCTGAGGCGCTTCAGGCTCCTCTCGCATTCGCGGATCAGATGGTAGCGCGACAAGCCTTCATCGTTGGGGCCTTTGCCGATCCGCATGCGCGCCTTGGAGGCGATCAGCACGTCGCCCTTGCGCTTGCCTCCGAGCGCCTCGCCGATGATCTCTTCCGACACGCCGTTCGAATAGACGTTGGCGGTGTCGATGACATTGACGCCGGCATCGATGCAAAGGTCGATCATCCGGCGCGCCTCGTCGAGGTCGGTCTTGCCGACCGCCGAAAACGCGCCGCCGCCGCCGAACGTCATGGTGCCCATGGTCAGCGTCGAAACCTTCAGCCCGGAACGGCCGAGAGTGCGGTATTCCATGTCGTATCCTCACGATTTATCGGGAAAGGGCGTTGCAAACGACAGCCCTCAATGAACCGGGCATTTGTAGGATAATTCGTTCCGCTTGTCGCCAGTTCCGCAGGGCAAGCTCGATCACATCTTTCCGATTGAACGCACAGCCAGCGCAGCAGTGGCTGCAATAAAAACCGTCATTGCCGGCCTATACTAACATCGGTTCAGCGCTTCGATTTCCGGCCGCCGGGCCGGGCGGCGGAGCGCCTGACAGCGGCCGGCAAGGACTGTAAGCGGAGCAGCGCAAATGACCGAGATAAAACAGAATTCCCCGGCCAGGGACTGGCTGGAAGCGGAACTCGCCGACACGCTCGACGAAGATTATGAGCTGGAAATCTCGGAGCCGGCGCTGTCGATGGAGATCGCCAAGATCTACAAGAATGCGCATCCGCCATCGATCGACCGCCTGCAGTATTTTCGCGATCTCATCACGCTGCAATCCGAATTGATCAAGCTGCAATCCTGGGTCGCCTATCACAAGAAGAAGCTCGTCGTGGTCTTCGAGGGCCGCGACTCGGCGGGCAAGGGTGGCGCCCCGTGGTTCATCGTCGAGGGCAACGACAAGAAACGGGCACGGCTGAACTGCATCGACCAACTCCTCAAGCAGATACCTTATGAGGAGGTGCCGCACGAAGAGATCATACTGCCGGAGCGCGTCTTCAATCCCGAATACGAGCACCAGGTACTGCCGCGCGAACTGTATGTGCCGGAGAAGTACTGACTAAAGCGGCGAGGAGGGCGCTGCTCTGTGGCGCCCTGCGACAAGCTAGGTACGCTCGATGATGACGTGCGTGGCTTTCGGCGTCGCGACCTGCTCGCTGCAGCGATAGCCGAGCTTGGGCATGTCGATGCCGGCAAAAAGGTTCTCGCCGGCGCCCAGCAGGACCGGTGAGATCGCCAGATGCAATTCGTCGATGAGCTTTTCCTGGAGATATTGCCGGATCGTTGCGACGCCGCCGCCGAGCCTTATGTCCTTGCCGTCAGCTGCTGCTTTCGCCTTTTGCAGCGCTGAATGGATGCCATCGGTCACGAAATAGAAGGTCGTGCCGCCCTCCATGACAATCGGATCACGCGGATGATGCGTGAGCACGAAGACCGGCACATGGTAGGGCGGGTTGTCACCCCACCAGCCTTTCCAGCTGTCATCCGGCCATTCGCCGCGGATTGGCCCAAACATGTTGCGGCCGAGGATCCATGCGCCGACGTTTTCGAAGCTGCGTGCGGCGAACGCCTCGTCAGTGTCCGTGGTCCCGCCATCCTTGCCGAGGACCATCTTGCGGAAAGTGCGGGTGCCGAACATCCATCCGTGCAGGGCTTCCCCGCCAACACCCAGCGGGTTCTTCAGGTCTTGGTCGGGACCGGCGCCGAAGCCGTCGATCGACAGGGTGAAAGCGCTGACGCGAAGTTTGGACATGAGAGCCTCCTCGATAACCAATTGTGACATGCAAGCAGTTATCGGGTTAGCTTAACTGATTGCATTTTGCAAGCGGTGTTTTTGGATCGCCGGCTAGCGATGAACGGCTGGGCCACAACCGCCAATCTCCCAACGCTGGCGATTGGCCATAATCAACCATCCCGTCGTCATCCTGGGGCGAAGCAAGGAGCGAAGCGACGCGGCGCAGACCCTAGGATCCATGCCGTGACATCGGCCGAAGAATACAGCGGCCCAGAACGACGAACCACGCGAATGGAGATCAAGAAGACCAATCTGGAATGGTCCGAACTTTTTCGGAGAACCGGATGGGTGCGTTCGTTTTCGATCCGCCGGAGCACTGCCGCCAGGTCACGGCATGGATCCTAGGGTCTCCGCGACGGAGCTTCGCTCCTGCTCCGCCCCAGGATGACGAGGGGGAAGGAGGATTCGGCCAATCCCGAAGGTTTACCACAGGCCCCATCCCATGCACCAAAGTCCCAAAACGATGCGATCACCTATCCCTTTAGCATCGCCGCTACTTCGGGCGCAAAGTAGGTGAGAATCCCGTCGCAGCCGGCGCGCTTGAACGCGAGCAGCGATTCCAGCATCGCCTTGTCGCCGTCGATCCAGCCATTGGCGGCGGCGGCCTTGATCATCGAATATTCGCCCGAGACCTGATAGGCGAAGGTCGGCATCTGCAATTCGTCCTTCAGCCGGCGGATGATGTCGAGATAGGGCAGGCCGGGCTTGACCATCAGCATGTCGGCGCCTTCGGCTAGATCCTGCTCGGCCTCGCGCACCGCTTCGTCGGAATTGGCGTGGTCGATATAATAGGTTTTCTTGTCGCCCTTGAGCAGGCCGGCGGTGCCGACCGCCTCGCGATAGGGGCCGTAAAAAGCGGATGCGAACTTGGTCGCATAGGACATGATCGCTACATCCTGAAACCCATTGGCGTCGAGCGCATCGCGGATGGCACCGATCCGGCCGTCCATCATGTCCGAGGGGGCAATGATGTCGGCCCCTGCCGCCGCCTGGATGACGGCCGCCGCCGTCACCTGCTCCACCGTTTCATCATTGACGATAATGCCCTCACGCAAGATGCCGTCATGGCCATGCGAGGTGAACGGGTCCAGCGCCGCGTCGGTGATGATGCCGATCTCCGGCACCGCCCGCTTAATGGCGCGGGTGGCGCGATTGATGATGTTTTCCGGATCGAGGATGTGGGAACCGGTCTGATCGCGCAGGCCGAGCTCCACATTGGGGAAAGTGGCGATCGCAGGAATGCCAAGCTTGGCCGCGCGCTCAGCCTCCTTGACGGCGAGGTCGAGCGACAGGCGGAACACGCCGGGCATGGCGGCGATCGGTTCGCGCACTTGTCTGCCGTCGACGACGAAGATCGGCCAGATCAGATCGTCGACCGAGAGCCGGTTCTCCTGGACAAGGCGGCGCGACCAATCGGCCTTGCGCATGCGCCGCAGCCGCCGGCTGCCGGTGATCTCGTCGACGCTGCGCGCGCCGGCAGGCTTTGCAGGTGTGAATTTGTTCATCGCCAAAACTCCGGACCGGGCGGCTTTTACCACGAGCCTTCGCTGCTGACCAATGCGACACGATTGTGCCAGCGGTCCTGTCGGGCGTTATTCTGGTTGACCATTGCCCGACAGAATCTGCGCAGCACCCCGCATGGCGACGCGGAATGCCTCGTCGAAGCTGACACCGCGCACTTGCCATTTATAAGCCTTGCCGTTCATGGCAAGCCGCCAATCGGCGATCCAGCCAAACTCCTTGTCGCTCCAGATCAGGCTGCCGGCGAGCGCCTGATCGGCACCGGCCTTTCGGGCAAGCTGGTCCAGCGTCGCCATATCGGCATGGCGCAGGGCCCGGTCGTCAAGCTTCGAGGCCGACAGCAGCGACGCTTCGGGAAACACAATCCGCATGACCAGCGGACCGGTGGCATTAACGAAGGATTCGCGCATCGCCGCCCCGCGCTGGTCGTCGGCAGTCAGCGCGAACTGCCTTGTGCCTTGCTCCGCCGCCAGAAAAATCGCCAGGCGTGGCCGCTCGGCAAGCCATGGCTTGCTGCCAAGCGCGGCAAGCACCGGATCGATGGCGTCGGGCTTGTACAGGCAGGTGAGATCATGCGGCCGGTCGTGAGTGCCTTGTTCGTCATGGACCGGAATGCCTTCAAGGCGGTCGTGGTAGCGGAATTCGGCAACGAAGCTGCCGGCCTTGTCGCGCAGCGCCGCCGTCTCAGGTTTTTTCGCCAGCCGCTGATCACCGGAGACACGGACCAGCACCGCATCCAAACATGTCTTGAAACCGATCTGGCGATTGACCTCGCCCTGGCCGGTGACGATGGTCTGCGATTGGTAGAGACTATCCACGGTTTCGGCCGATACGGGAGGAGTGTTCGCAGCGATCAGGCCGACCACCACAACAGCAAGGCGTGGCAACCAAGGCATGGTCCAACCTTCCGGTTCAAAGCGCCAGCATTAGCACCGGCTGCGGCCACGGGCCAGCAGGCGGGATTGGCGCTGCCATTGACGTGGCTATGCGCCACGCATTAGCACTTCACTCCCGGCGGGCGCGGGAGGGATTCTCTGGCGATGGATTTTGGCGGAGGCGACGAGATTCGCTTCGAAAGGTTGGGCAGGGCCGGCGTCGTCACGCTGACGCGGCCGCAGGCGCTCAATGCCGTAACCCACCGCATGGTCAAGGCGCTGGACAAGGCGCTGCGCAGTTGGGAACGCGACGATGGTGTCGACGTCGTCGTCGTCAAGGCCGAGGGCAGGGCATTTTCGGCGGGCGGCGACATCCTCCACATCTACGAAGCCGGCCGGGCTGGAAAACCGCCGGTCGAGTTCTTCGCCGACGAGTACCGGCTGAACGCCCGCATCGCCCGTTTCAAGAAACCCTATGTCGCCCTGATCGACGGCATCGTCATGGGCGGCGGCGTCGGCATCTCCTTCCATGGCTCGCAGCGGGTGCTGACCGAGAACGCGCAGTTTGCCATGCCAGAGGTCGGGATCGGCTTTTTCCCGGATGTCGGCGCCAGCCATCTGTTGCCGGATCTCGGCGGCAGCTTCGGCATGTATCTGGCGCTGACCGGCAACCGCATCCGCTATGGCGATGCGTTGTGGTCGGGCCTCGCCACCCATACGATCAAGGCGGAGGACCAGGCCGGCTTTCTCGACCGGCTGGCGGCAAGCGGCGACCCGGAATCGGTGCTGCGCGGCTGCTTCGTCCCGGCCAAACGCGAGACAGACAGGCCGACGCTGGACGCCATCGCCCGGCATTTCGCGCAGCCGTCACTGGCCGATATGGTCGCCAGCCTGGAGCGGGCAGCCATCGCCGACGAGTTCGCGGCAAAGACGCTGGCCACCATCCGCACACGTTCACCGACCAGCCTGCATGTCGCGTGGCGCCAGATCAGCGCCGGGCAGACGTTGTCGATGGAGGAGTGCATGAAAATGGAGTTCCGTATCCTCAACCGCATGCTTGCCGGGCACGACTTCTATGAAGGCATCCGCGCCGCCATCATCGATAAAGGCTCGACGCCGCAATGGCGGCCGGCAGGCATCGATGACGTCAGCGCCGCCGACGTCGATGCCTATTTCGCACCGCTCGGCGAACGGGAACTGAAGCTGTGAGCGAGGCCGCCTCGAGACGCGTGGTGCTGCAGCCCTCGACGATCGAGGTCATCTTCGCCTGGTTCCAGCGCGTTATCGCCGGCTATTGTCTGCTGTTCGGCATCTTGTACTGGATCCGGCTGATCGGCGTTTACCCCGGCCAGTTGTGGCGGTTCGATCTGATGCCGGTGCACTGGCAGGTGGCGGCGGTGGTGCTGGCGGTGTTTTTTCCATTCGCTGCTGCCGGCCTGTGGATGCTGGCGTCCTGGGGGCCGGTGATCTGGTTCATCTGCGCGGTGACCGAGTGCGTCATGTATGCTGGCTTCCCCGACTTGTTCGGCCGCCGGCCGCTGATCGTCGCCTCGCACCTTGCGGTGGCGCTGCTCTACATAGTGTTCCGCGTGGTGATCTGGATCCAGAAGCGGCAAGCCCGGCGATAGCAATTCCGGCCAGGATCGTTGGCTAAATCTTTAGGTTAATTATCCTTGCTCGGGTGACCGTCCGTTAAGCCTCTTTCGAAACCCCTTACCGGTAAGCTCTTGTTAGCCTTGGCGTTTAAGTCGAATTTTATGAGTATTCGATAGTGTCGCGATCAAGGTGAAGAACAAAAAATCACCGGGCGACAAACGAGAGGCAAAGACAATGATCAATTCGCGTCCGGCGGCGAAGACCGCCAACGTATCCGATGACCGCCGCGAGGCGATCCGTTCGCTGTACATGGAGTCGCTGCAGCTGGTCGAGCGGCTGCATCGCCGTCTGCTTGATGTGATCAAGGACGAATTCGACCGCAACGCCCGCTCCGACATTAACGCCATCCAGGCGCTGCTCCTGTTCAACATCGGCAACTCGGAGCTGACCGCCGGCGAACTGCGCTCGCGCGGCTATTATCTCGGCTCGAATGTCTCCTACAATCTGAAGAAGTTGGTCGATCTCGGCTTCATCAACCACCAGCGCTCGCGCATCGACCGTCGTTCAGTGCGGGTCTCGCTGACGCCGAAGGGCAATGAGGTGGCGGAAGTCGTCGCCGGCCTTTACGAACGCCATGTCGGCTCGATCGAGCAGGTCGGCGGCATCAACACGGAAGAGTTCAAGCAGATGAACCGCGCCCTGCAGCGGCTGGATCGGTTCTGGAACGATACCATCGCCTATCGGATGTAATCGCACCCGCCGCAGCAAGATCTGAAGCTGGACCACGGAAGCGCTGCCGCGGAGCAGACCAAAGACCGGTGCCGAAAAGCACCGGTCTTGCCGTTTCGTCAGGCCGGCCGATCCAAATTCGAGCAACAGCCACGTTGCCGCCATATTCGAATGGAACCGAAGATGCGGGTGATGCTGGGCCAAAGCCGTGCATTTGTCCTGTGCTCAAGTCTCTTCCATGGGTTTTTACACCCATGTGTTTTTACACCGAAGTGATGCGGGCCATGGTTGGCTAATTGTTAAGAAGCCAACTCTAGAGTGCGGGCGAGACCGCCCGGTGGGTTGAATTGTAGCAAGAATGTCTGGACCATCCATGAGAACCAGCCGCCGTTTCTTTCTTTCAGGAGCCTCCGCGCTCGCAGCCGCAATGGTCGCCGGCCGCGCCAGTGCACAGGATGTGATCGGGGATATCCTGAAATCCTCGGCGCGTGGCAATTGGGACGACCAATTCGATGCGCGTGCCAGCGAAGGCGGCAAGGTTGCCTCGACGCTGCCGATCTTCAGCCTGCAGACGGTGTCCTTCACCGAGCAGGCGATCATGCAGTATCAGAATATCGTCGCGCAAGGCGGCTGGGAGCAGGTTCCAGACACCAAGAAGCTGCAGCTTGGCGTCGAGGATCCCGATGTGGTGCCGCTGCGCAGGCGCTTGATGATATCGGGCGATCTGGCGCAGAGCGCCGGGCTCTCGGAAGCGTTCGATTCTTACGTCGACTCGGCGCTCAAGCGCTTCCAGTTGCGTCACGGCTTGCCGGCCGACGGAACCACCGGCAAATATACTTTCGCGGCAATGAACGTGTCGGCGCCGGTTCGGCTTGGTCAGCTGCAGACCAATCTGCAACGGCTGCGTGAGCGGGCCGGCACGCTTGGCAACCGCTATGTGCTGGTCGACATCCCGGCGGCGCAGATCGAGGCTGTCGAGAACGACCGCGTTGTGCTGCGCCACACCGCAATCGTCGGCAAGATCGATCGCCAGACGCCGATCGTCAATTCCAAGATCAACGAAATCATCGTCAATCCGTACTGGAACGCGCCGGTCTCGATCGTGCGCAAGGACATCATTCCGCTGATGCGGAAGGACCCCAACTATCTCAAGGATAGCCATATCCGCCTGTTCGCGCCGGACGGCAGCGAGGTCGACCCAATGACGGTCGACTGGTCGACCGACGATGCCGAAAAATATCGCTTCCGCCAGGATCCCGGTTCCGGCAACGCGATGGCCTCGGTCAAGATCAATTTCCCCAGCCCGGACGGCGTCTACATGCACGACACGCCGCAGCAGAGCCTGTTCGGCAAGCTGATGCGCTTCGATTCCTCTGGCTGCGTGCGCGTTCAGAACGTGCGCGACCTCGTCACCTGGATTCTGCGCGACACACCGGGCTGGGATCGCCAGCATTTCGAGGCGGCGATCAAGACCGGGGAGAACATGCCGGTGCAGGTTACCAATCCGGTGCCGGTTTATTTTCTCTACGTCTCGGCCTGGTCGACAGGGCCGGGCGTGGTCCAGTTCCGTGACGACATTTACGGCCTCGACGGAGCCAACGAGCTGCAGATCACATCCGCGCTCTAAACAGCTGAGTTCATTTGCAAAAGGCCGCCGGAAGGGCGGCCTTTTTCGTTGCCGGGTCTTTCGCGACAAGCTTCGCTGGGCCGATCGCCGGACGGCTGCCCTTCCTGTGGATCTGGATCGGCGACATCGCGACGCGCGTCTCGGCGCGATTACACAAGCGCAAGGCCGAGCCGTTCGGACTGCGCGTCCGGATCGCCGGCTCTGTTGCCGGCGTGCGCGGCGCCATCACGCCGGCCAGATCAACGACCATACGACGCAGGCGCTGTTCACCGAGATCACGCTCACCGAAGCCCACCGGCCCTTCAGCAGGGCAAGGAAATAGAGGCCGCCGGTCTCTCTGGCGCAATCCGGCCAGCAAATTTCGCGCAGCAAACGTGGCGGGCCGAAAGCAACTGTGTTAATGGCGCGACAGACCCGGAACCTTGAGGATTTCAGCCCATGGCAACAGCAGCGGCAGTGTCGAACAAATTCGAATCCTTCTTCGAAACCACGCTTGCCGATGCCGACCCCGAGATTTTCGGCGCCATCCGCAACGAACTCGGCCGCCAGCGCCACGAGATCGAGCTGATTGCCTCGGAAAATATCGTCTCGCGTGCCGTGCTCGAGGCACAGGGGTCGATCATGACCAACAAATATGCCGAGGGCTATCCGGGCAAGCGCTACTATGGCGGCTGCCAGTTTGTCGATGTCGCCGAGGAACTGGCCATCGAACGTGCGAAAAAGCTGTTCGGCTGCAACTTCGCCAACGTCCAGCCGAATTCCGGCAGCCAGATGAACCAGGCGGTGTTCCTGGCGCTGCTGCAGCCCGGCGACACCTTCATGGGTCTCGACCTCAATTCCGGCGGGCACCTGACGCATGGCTCGCCGGTCAATATGAGCGGCAAATGGTTCAAGGTCGTCTCCTATGGCGTGCGGCGGGACGATCATCTGCTCGATATGGACGCGATCGAGAAGACCGCCCATGAGACCAGGCCGAAGCTGATCCTGGCCGGCGGCACAGCCTATTCACGTGTCTGGGACTGGAAGCGTTTTCGCGAGATCGCCGATTCGGTCGGCGCCTATCTGATGGTCGATATGGCTCATATCGCCGGACTGATCGCCGGTGGCATGCATCCGTCGCCGCTGCCGCATGCCCATGTGGTCACCACCACGACGCACAAGTCGCTGCGCGGCCCGCGTGGCGGCATGATCCTGTGCAATGACGAGGACATTGCCAAGAAGATGAATTCGGCCGTCTTCCCCGGCCTGCAGGGCGGACCGCTGATGCATGTCATCGCCGCCAAGGCCGTGGCCCTGGGAGAGGCGCTGAAGCCAAGCTTCAAGGTCTATGCAGAGAGCGTTGTCGCCAATGCCAAGGCGCTAGCCTCCAGCCTGCAGGAAACCGGGCTCGACATCGTCTCCGGCGGCACTGACAACCATCTGATGTTGGTCGACCTGCGCCCCAAGAACGCCACCGGGAAGCGCGCCGAGGCTGCCCTTGGCCGCGCCAACATCACCTGCAACAAGAACGGCATCCCCTTCGACCCGGAAAAGCCTTTCGTCACCTCGGGCGTTCGGCTTGGCACGCCGGCTGGCACCACGCGCGGCTTCGGCCAGGCTGAGTTCCGCGAGATCGGCAAGCTGATCGCCGAGGTGCTGGATGGACTGAAAGTCGCCAATTCCGACGATGGCAATGCGGCCGTCGAGGCAGTTGTGAAGACCAAGGTGGCGGCATTGACGGATCGTTTTCCGCTTTACCCGTACCTTGGTTGACCACGCCGAGTGTCCTCCATGTGTGCGACAATCCCGGTGCGACAGCAAGGCACTTGCGAAGAAGCTCAATGATGCAAACTTTCCGTTTCGCCGGCTTTGGCGCCTTGCTGGCATCGGCCATTTTGCAGCTGTCCGACCTCGCCTTGGCGCAGACCGAGCCGACGCCGGCAGCGCCCAAGACAGAGACCTTCGGCAGGTGGTCCACCACGATGGACGAGGTCAACACCGGTGAGGATGTGCGCAAGACCTGCGCCGCCTCGACCGTCTTTTTCGACGCTAACGGGACCAGCGGCACCCTTACGCTGGCCATCTCGAATGGCGACGTACTGCCACCGGCAGGCTATCCGAGCCTCATCATCGCCGTGAGAAACAGTGACTTGCCCAAAGGTGACAACGTCCCGGCGGTGTTTCGCGACGTTAACGACAAGATCAAGGCTGGTTTTCATCCTATCGCCGACGGACAGTGGATGATGGACAACAAGCCCGAGACCACGCTTGCCATATTGCGTGCCATGCGCCGTACGAGCGCCCTCGATGTCAGCTTCGCCGACAAGCCGGTCGCGACCATATCGATGGACGGCTTCACCAAAGCCTATCGCTATCTCGGCACGTCCTGCGGCTTCCCGACCGGCGACGTCGCTCCCTGATTGGCGTATTGCCGTCCAACTGATTGCCACTCTCGCAATTTTCCTCGTCCCTCTCTATCTCTGAGGCGCGATCGGTCATCGGCCATACTTTGCCATCGTGGCAAAAACCTCTAAGCCTTTCGCTCCACGAGAATCGCGAACCGAAGGCCCTCCATGCGCTGTCCCTACTGTCAGTCCGAAGATACGCAGGTGAAGGATTCACGCCCCGCCGAAGACGGCGCGGCGATCCGCAGGCGGCGCGTCTGCCCCGATTGCGGCGGCCGTTTTACCACGTTCGAGCGGGTACAGCTGCGCGACCTTGTCGTCGTGAAGAAGTCTGGACGCAAGGTGCCGTTCGACCGCGACAAGCTGCTGCGCTCGGTCGAGATCGCGGTACGCAAGCGCAATGTCGATCCCGAGCGCATCGACCGGGCCGTGACCGGCATCGTGCGCCAGCTCGAAAGCTCGGGCGAGACCGAAGTGGCTTCTGGCGAAGTCGGCCGGCTGGTCATGGAGGCGCTTAAGTCGCTCGATGATGTCGCCTATGTGCGCTTTGCCTCCGTCTACCGCAATTTCCGCGAGGCCAAGGATTTCCACGACGTATTGGGCGAACTCAAAGGCGACGAGCTCAAAACCGACGAGCCCAGGGGCGAAGAGCTGAAGAGCGAAGAGGACGCCAGCTGAGCATGGCAGGGTCCGAACGCAGCACGGCTGAGCAAGAGCTCCTCGATCGCCGCTATATGGCGGCAGCCCTCAGGCTGTCGCGCAAGAATGCCGGCCGGACCTCGACCAATCCTTCCGTCGGCACGCTTATCGTACGGGATGACGGCAACGGGCCGATGATCGTCGGCAGCGGCGTCACCGCCGTCGGCGGCCGGCCGCATGCCGAGACCGAGGCTTTGGCAGAGGCCGGCGAACTGGCGCGCGGCGCCACCGCCTATGTAACGCTGGAGCCCTGCGCCCATCACGGCCGCACGCCGCCTTGCGCCAATGCGCTGGTCAGTGCCGGCGTGGCGCGTGTGGTCGGCGCTGCCAGCGATCCGGACCCGCGTGTTTCCGGCAAGGGCTATGCAATCTTGCGTGCCGCTGGGGTCGAGGTGGTGGAAAAAGTGCTGGCGGCCGATGCCGCGGAGCAGATGGCCGGCTATTTGATTCGATCTCTGAAAAAACGCCCGGAAGTGATCCTGAAGCTTGCGCTTTCAAGCGACAACAAGATCGGCGTGAGAGGCGAGGGACAGGTCTCCATCACCGGCGATATCGCCCGGCGCGAAGTCTATCTGATGCGCGCCGAAGCCGATGGCATATTGATCGGCATCGGCACGGCACTGGAGGACGATCCGGCGCTGACGGTTAGGCTTCCGGGACTGGAGAGCCGTTCGCCGGCGCGCATCGTGCTCGACCGTCAGATCAGGCTACCCGAGACTTCGAAACTGGTCGCCGGCGTCGACCGTGTGCCGCTCTATATCGCTGCCTGCGCCGAGGCCGATCCGCACCGGCGCGCCGCGCTTGAACGCGCCGGCGTTCGCTTTATCGGCACTGAGACGTATGAAGGCGATATTGCGCTGCCGGAACTGCTCGAGGATCTGGCGGCGCTCGGCATGGCCAGTCTCCTGGTCGAGGGCGGGGCGAGGGTGGCCAAGGCGTTCCTCGACGAACAACTGGTCGATCGTATCGTGCTGTTTCAGGGGCCGGACGCGATCGGCGAGGGCGGCATTGTATCGCCAATCGATGCCAACAATATCCCGCCGGGATTTCGCAAATTGCGCAACATGCGTTTCGGCGAAGACACATATGCGGAATGGATAAGAGACATCTAGGACCGAACTGATGTTCACGGGGCCAAACTAATGTTCACCGGAATCGTCACCGATGTCGGCACCGTCGCTGCCGTGAAGCCGCTCAGGGAAGGCGTCGGTTTGCGTATCGACACCGCCTACGATCCGCAGACCATTGCCATCGGCGCCTCGATTTCCTGTGGCGGCGTCTGCCTGACGGTAACGGGACTGCCGGAAGACGGCGCCAACGCACGGTGGTTCGAGGTCGAGGCCTGGGAAGAAGCACTCAGGCTGACGACCGCTATGGCCTGGAAATCCGGCACGAGGATCAATCTGGAGCGGGCGCTGAAGATCGGCGACGAACTCGGTGGCCACATTGTATCAGGCCATGTCGACGGCATGGCCGAGATCGTGGCCCGCCAGGAAGAGGGTGACGCCGTGCGCTTTACCCTGGAAGCACCGCGCGAGCTTGCCAAATTCATCGCCCCCAAGGGTTCCGTCGCACTCGACGGCACTTCACTCACCGTCAACAACGTCGAAGGCACCCGTTTCGACGTGCTGTTGATCCACCATTCGCTGACCGTCACCACCTGGGGCGAACGCCAGGTCGGCGACTGGGTCAATCTCGAGATCGACACCATGGCCCGCTACGCCGCGCGGCTGATGGAGGCGGCGAAGGAGGGGCTTTGAGGCGGTCGTCCATAAAGCCCATTCCCTGATGCGACCGCCACTGGGTTGGCCTTGAAAGTTCCTTCGGCAATCTTCCGCTTGCGATCAAACCGGCTTCGGCCTAAGTCACCGGCGATCCCCGGAGACATCTATGGCAGGCACATCCCAACACGGCAAAGCGTTCATCCGTCCGAAGAAGAAGGCACACCTTCTTGTCATCGAGGCGCGCTTTCACGACGACCTTGCCGACGCGCTGCTCGAAGGCGCGACCAGCGCGCTCGACGAAGCGGGCGCGACATACGATGTCGTCACCGTTCCTGGCTCGCTCGAAATCCCCGCCGTGATTTCCTTCGCGCTCGACGGTGCCTCCGAAGGCGGGACGAACTATGACGGTTTCGTCGCCCTCGGCACAGTCATCCGCGGCGACACCTATCATTTCGAGATCGTCGCCAATGAATCCAGCCGTGCCCTGATGGACCTGTCCGTGCAGGATTCGGTCTGTATCGGCAACGGCATCCTGACCACCGAAAACGACCAACAGGCATGGACACGGGCCAGGCGTTCGGAAGGCGACAAGGGCGGCTTTGCGGCGCGTGCGGCGCTGACCATGATCGCTCTAAAGGAACAGCTGGGAGAGCGAACGTGAGCGAACCCGCTTCGCCCGGCCAGCCTGCGGTTCGCCATGCCAACAAGCGCGGTGCAGCCCGTCTGGCCGCTGTACAGGCGCTCTACCAGATGGACGTCGCCGGCAGCGGCGTGTTTGAGATCACCGCCGAATACGAGACGTTCAGGCTCGGCAAGGAAGTCGACGGCGCGCTCTATCGCGAAGCCGATGCGCAATGGTTTCGCGCCATTCTTGCAGGCGTCGTCGAGCACCAGAAGACCATCGATCCGATCATCCGACAGGCACTGACCGAGGACTGGCCTCTGTCGAGGCTCGATTCCACATTGCGCGCCATATTGCGCGCCGGCGTCTACGAGCTCATGCAGCGCGAGGACGTGCCGGTGGCGGTCATCGTCTCCGAATATGTCGACATCGCCAAGGCATTTTACGAGGAAGACGAGCCGAAACTGGTCAATGCCGTGCTTGATCGCGTGTCGCGCCGGGTGCGTGGCGAGGGCCGCGGCAAGGACGCCTCATGACTGCCGTCGTCGCCGTTGAGGCGGGCAAGGAAGCGCGTCGCACCGCCTTCATCCTCGCAGCCTCGCAGGCGATCATCGGCTCGGCCGCCCCCATCGCCATTTCCATGGGCGGATTGGCCGGGCAGTATCTGCTCGACGCTGACAAGTCGCTGGCAACCGCGCCGATCACCGGCTTCAATGTCGGCGTGGCACTCGGTTCCCTGCCGGCCGCGGCGATCATCCGCCGGCTCGGCCAGCGCGACGGCTTCATGACCGGAACGGCGGTGACAGCGCTTGGCGGCCTGATCGCCACGCTGGCGCTGTTTCATCCCAGCTTCTGGCTGTTCGCTTTCGGCTTGGCCGTGATCGGGATCGGGGGCGCCTTCGTCCAGCAATTCCGCTTTGCCGCCGCCGACAATGCCCCGCCTGAATTCAAGGCGCGTGCCATCTCCTTCGTGCTGGCCGGCGGCATCGTCACCGCCATACTCGGGCCGCAGATCGTCATCTTCACCGGCGATCTGTTCTCGCCGGTGAAGTTTGCCGGCTCGTTTGCGTCCATCCTGGTCCTGGCGGCGGTCGGCGCCGCCATTCTCTCTTTGTTGCGTATCCCAGCCAAGGCAACCAAGAAGGTGGAAATTTCCGACAGCGACGCCAGGCCGCTCTCAGAAATCGTCACCAGGCCACGCTTCGTCGCGGCGTTGTTTTGCGCCATCGGCAGCTACGCACTGATGAGCTTCGTGATGACCGGCGCGCCGCTGGCCATGGTCGGCTGCGGCCTTTCGACCGACGACGCCACGCTCGGCATTTCCTGGCACGTCATGGCGATGTTCGCGCCGAGCTTCTTCACGGGGTCGCTGATCCATCGTTTTGGCGCGGAACGGATCGTGGCTATCGGCCTGGTACTGCTCATTGGCTGCGGCATAGTCGCGCTGTCGGGGTTGGCACTGTGGCAGTTCTGGACGACGCTGATCCTGCTCGGCCTTGGCTGGAATTTCAGCTTCATCGGTGCCACTGCCATGGTGGCCGACAGCTACCAGTCATCCGAAAAAGGCAAGGTCCAGGGGTTCCACGATTTCGTCCTGTTCGGCTCCGTCGCCTTCGCCTCGCTGATGTCGGGCGCAGTCTACAATGCCTGGGGCTGGGAGATGCTGAACTGGATGATTTTCCCGGTCGTCGCGCTGTGCTTCGTGGCACTGGGCGTGTTGAAGATGACGGGCTTGCGGGCGGCCAACTGACGTCACGCTGTCGGGACGTCGCGGCAGCGGATTCACTCACATCCGAACAAAATTATTGCGCCCATCCCCTCTCTTATGAAACCGTGTACCCCGACGGGGCATCGAAGCCATGCTCATATGCGGCAGCCGTATTCCGGTTCACAGCAAGGGATTTGTGAGATGTTTTCAATCAAGGTTCTGGCCGGCGCTGTACTAGCGCTCGGAATCACGTTTGCCTCGGCGAGTGCCCAGGTGGTGGTGTCGTCGAAGATCGACACCGAGGGCGGCGTGCTCGGCAATATCATCCAACTGGTGCTGAACGCCAATAATATCCAGACCACCGACCGGATCCAGCTCGGCGGCACGCCCGTGGTCCGCAAGGCGATTACAGCCGGCGAGATCGACATCTATCCGGAATACACCGGCAACGCCGCCTTCTTCTTCGAGAAGGCCGACGATCCGGTGTGGAAAGACGCCGCCAAGGCCTACGAGACTGCCAAGAAGCTCGACTACGACGCCAACAAGATCGTCTGGCTGTCACCGTCACCGGCCAACAACACCTGGGCGATCGCCCTGCGCAAGGAGGTCGCCGATACCAATAAGCTCGTCACCCTTTCCGACTTCGGCAAATATGTCTCGGGCGGCGGCAAGGTGGTGCTGGCGGCCTCCGCCGAGTTCGTCAATTCGGCGGCCGCGCTGCCCGCTTTCCAGAAGACCTATGGCTTCACGCTGAAGCCGGACCAGTTGATCACGCTGTCGGGCGGCGATACGGCGGCGACCATTGCCGCTGCGGCCAACCAGACCAACGGCGCCAACGCCGCCATGGTCTACGGCACCGACGGCGGCATCGCGCCCTCCGGCCTCGTCGTGCTTGAAGACGACAAGGGTGTGCAGCCGGTCTACCAGCCAGCGCCGATCATCCGGGAGGCGGTGCTGAAGGAGCATCCCGAAATCGAGACGCTGCTGAAGCCGGTCTTCGCCAAGCTCGATCTCGTTACGCTGCAGGAGTTGAATGGCCGCGTGCAGGTTGGCGGCGAGCCAGTCAAGGGCGTCGCTGAGGACTTTTTGAAAAAGAACGGCTTCCTGAAGTAAGGCGATTTCCGGCGCTCCGCTTCAGGTGCGCCGGATCGGCCGATGGGGGAGGGCGTGCGCATCCGGTTCGACAAGCTTGGCGTGGTCATCGCGGCGATATCGGCCTATGCGGCTTTCGCGGCGCCATTCGCCACCTTCCGCGCCAATCGCATCGTACCCGGCGAGGCGCGCTCGATCCTCGAATCTTTGCCCGCGGCGGTCGGTCCGCTATTGATGGCGATTGTTGTCGCAGCGGCGCTCATTGCGCTGCTGAAAACGCCGCTTGCTCTGCGCCTCGCCGCCAGTGTGGTTGCACTTGCGGCGCTGGCGCTGCTGATTGGCGTTGCCGGCAGCTTCCTGACGCCCGCCGGCAACACCTTCGCCCGTATCTCGCCGGCTTCGGGATTCTGGCTGCTTATCTTCGCCTTCACCCTTCTGCTCGCCGACGTGCTTACAAGGCTGAACCTGTCGCCGCAGGCACGGGTCGGCGTGCTTGTTGTCGCCGCAGCGGCAATCGGCCTGCTGCTCGTCTCGGGAAGCTGGAACAGCCTGTCGATCCTCAAGGAATATTTCAATCGCTCCGATAGTTTTTGGGCGGAAGGCTCCAAGCACGTGACGTTGGCGCTGGGTTCGCTGGCGGCTGCGGTGATTATCGGCCTGCCGCTCGGCATCCTCTGCCATCGCGTCGAGAAATTGCGGGCCGGCGTGCTCAACGTGCTGAACATCATCCAGACCATTCCTTCGATCGCGCTGTTCGGCCTCTTGATCGCGCCGCTCGGCTGGGTCGCTTCGCATGTGCCGGGTGCTGCCGCGCTCGGCATTCGCGGCATCGGCACAGCGCCGGCTTTCGTCGCCCTGTTCCTCTATTCGCTGCTGCCGGTGGTGGCTAATACCGTGGTCGGCCTTGCCGGTGTGCCGCGTGCCGCCAACGACGCAGCGCGCGGCATGGGCATGACCGACCGCCAGCGGCTGTTCGGTGTCGAGTTTCCGCTCGCCTTCCCGGTGATCCTCACCGGCATCCGCATCGTGCTGGTGCAGAATATCGGCCTCGCCACGATTGCCGCGTTGATCGGCGGCGGCGGCTTTGGCGTGTTCGTGTTCCAGGGCGTCGGTCAGACGGCGATGGACCTGGTGCTGCTCGGCGCCGTGCCGACGGTGGCGCTGGCCTTCGCCGCCGCGATCATCCTCGATGCAGTGATCGAAATGAGCGCCAGCAAGCGCAGGGTTGAAACGGCATGATCGAGATCGAAGGCATCACCAAGCGCTACGGCGAGACGACAGTCGTCAACGACGTGTCGATGGTAATCGAGCCGCGCAGCATCGCCGTCATCGTCGGCACCTCCGGCTCCGGCAAGACGACGCTGCTTCGCATGATCAACCGGCTGGTCGAGCCGACATCGGGCGTGATCAAGCTCGACGGCGTCAACAACCGCTCGGTGCCGGATTATGAGCTGCGCCGCAGCATAGGCTATGCCATCCAGGGCCACGGCCTGTTTCCGCATCGCACGGTGGCGCAGAACATCGCCACTGTGCCGGTATTGCTCGGCTGGGACGCCAACCGCATCAAGGCCCGCGTCGACGAGCTGATGACGCTATACCAGCTCGACCCGCAAGACTACGGGCCACGCTATCCGCACGAGCTTTCCGGCGGCCAGCAGCAGCGCGTCGGCGTCGCTCGGGCGCTTGCCGCGGAACCCAACGTGCTGTTGATGGATGAGCCGTTCGGGGCGCTCGATCCGATTATCCGCAACAAGGCGCAGGAGGATCTGCTGGCAATCCAGAAGCGCTTCGGCACCACCATCATCCTGGTCACCCATGACATGGAAGAGGCCGTTCACATGGGCGACAAGATCGCCGTGATGGACGGCGGCAAAGTGGTGCAATATGCCGAGCCGGCCGAAATACTGGCGAGACCGGCCAGCGCGTTTGTCGAAACCCTGGTAGGTGCCAGCGAAAAACCGTTCCGGCTGTTGTCGCTTGGCCGGGTCCGCGACGCGGTGGAAAACGGCACCGCCGAAGGCGAGGCGATCCCCGGTGACGCCAGCCAGCGCGACGCGCTCGCCGAACTCCTGTGGTCGGGCCGCCCTGCGCTGCCGGTGACAGATACCGACGGCAAGCCGCTTGGCCGCGTCACGGTGGACGGACTAGTTAAGCGCGCGGCGAGACCGGCATGAGAGAGGCTGGCTTAAAGGCTTGGCTTCCATCACTGCTCAGGCTTGCTCTGGTGGTGCTGCTTATCGCCTTCGTCACCAATCCCGGCTGGTTCGAACCGCTGCTGAAGCCGCTGACAGAGAACAACGCGCCGGTAATCTACAATCAGGGCAGCCTGTTGACGCTGACGCTGCTGCATCTGCGGACCGTGCTGATAGCGACGGTTGCCGCGACGATCGTTGCGGTCGCGCTCGCCATTCTGGTCACCAGGCCGGCCGGCGCCGAATTCCTGCCGCTGTCGCGCAGCCTGGTCAATATAGGCCAGACCTTTCCACCGGTAGCGGTGCTGGCGCTTGCCGTGCCGGCGGTCGGCTTCGGCGAAAAGCCGACGCTGATTGCGCTGTTTCTCTATGGCCTGCTGCCGATCTTCGAGAACGCGCTGACTGGCCTGACGACGCTGCCGGCCAACGTCGTCGAGGCGGCGCGTGGCGCCGGCATGACTGGCTGGCAAAGGCTGGTCAAGGTCGAGCTGCCGCTCAGCGCGCCGATCATTCTCGGCGGTATCCGGCTGTCGGTGGTGATCAGCCTTGCCACCGCGACCATCGGCTCGACAGTCGCGGCGAGGACATTGGGCGAGGTGATCATCGCCGGCCTGCTGTCGAACAACCTCGCCTTCATCCTGCAGGGCGGCCTGATCGTCGCCGCCCTTGCCGTACTGATCTACGACGGGCTGTCGGCGATCGAGCGCTACACAGCGCGGCGCATGGGACGCGAGGCGGAGTAAGCCTCTCCGAGCGAGCTTCGTTCCTTTCAGCGGCCGATCGAACGCGCGGGATGATCAAGCGTCAGTTCGAGCGCCATACCCGTCCCGCTGGCGATCCAGCGGCGGCGGATGACGGCGAAATCGTGCTGTGTACCGGCTCCAACCACAGAGACCAAGTCGCCCACAGCGCAATCACTATCAAGATCGAGGGCTTCGACAGTCTCGGCAATGTCTTGCTTGCCGGCATAATGTCTCGCAATGGCTGTGAGCACGATGATCACTGGGCCACCCGTTGCGCGATCTTCGGGACTCGGCGATTGATGAGTGCGATGCCCCGATCTTTCAGCAGGAGTTCTTGCCATGACCGCGCGTTTCTCCAAGATCGTCATGTGTTTGTGTCTGGCGGCTTTCGCCTTCCTCGTCGCCTTTGGCAACATCACCGATTACGGCTCAAACTTCGCCTTTGTCCAGCATGTGCTGAGCATGGACACAACCTTTCCCGGCAACGCACTGATGTACCGCTCGATCACCAACCCGGCCTTGTGGGCGGCAGGCTACTGGCTGATCATCCTTGGCGAGGCGCTGACCTGCCTGCTCTACCTGATCGCCGCCTGGCAACTCTGGCAGGCGCGCAACGCCAGCGGACAGGCATTCAACGATGCCAAGAAGTTCGCCATCATTGCCGCCACGATGGGCTTCCTCGTTTGGTATTTCGGCTTCATGGTCGTTGGCGGCGAGTGGTTTGCCATGTGGCAGTCTTCGACATGGAATGGTCAGGAGGCGGCGTTCAAATTCTACATGACCATGCTGGTGGTGCTGGTCTTCGTCGTCCAGCCGGACGGCGACCCGCGCAAAGCTTGACGGCCGTTCGCCGATTTCAATCGATCTAACCGGATGGCGGTGTCGACAGGCGCACTGCCGTCCAGCCTTTTGGGCGAAACCCGGGATCTTTTGGGCGAAAGCCGGACAAGAACCGAACAATATCTTGACGTTCCGAGCCCTGTTTCGCATAAGCCGCTGCGAAGGGACGGATTCCGGTTGCGGAAATTCGTCCCCTGTCTCAACGGCCCGGGGAGGGGTTCTTTTGGGCCACCAATCGAGGAAAATTCGGCAATGACCATAATTTCAGCTGTCATCGCCTGCGGTCTGCTTTCAGTCCTTTACGCCATCTGGGCGACACGTTCGGTTCTCGCGGCCGATCAGGGCAATGCACGCATGCAGGAAATTTCCGCGGCCATCCGCGAAGGCGCGCAGGCTTATCTGGCGCGCCAGTACACCACCATCGCCATCGTCGGTGTCGTGGTCCTGCTGCTCGCCTGGTGGCTGCTTTCGATTACCGCCGCCATCGGCTTCCTGATAGGCGCCGTTCTGTCGGGTGCCGCTGGCTTCATCGGCATGCACGTCTCGGTGCGGGCCAATGTGCGCACCGCGCAGGCGGCTTCCAACAGCCTCGCTGCCGGCCTCGAGATCGCCTTCAAGTCGGGCGCCATCACTGGCATGCTGGTTGCTGGCCTGGCCCTTCTCGGCGTCTCCATCTACTATCTGATCCTGACCCAGTTCATGGGTCTGCAGCCAAACGATCGCGTCGTCATCGACTCGCTTGTTTCGCTCGGCTTCGGCGCCTCGCTTATATCGATCTTCGCCCGTCTCGGCGGCGGCATCTTCACTAAAGGCGCCGACGTCGGCGGGGATCTCGTCGGCAAGGTTGAAGCCGGCATTCCCGAAGACGATCCACGCAATCCGGCCACCATTGCCGACAATGTCGGCGACAATGTCGGCGATTGCGCCGGCATGGCGGCCGACCTGTTCGAGACCTATGCAGTGACCGTGGTCGCCACCATGGTCCTGGCCGCCATCTTCTTCGGTGGCACCGCCGTTCTCGGCGCGGCCATGCTCTATCCGCTGGCCATCTGCGGTGCCTGCATCCTCACCTCGATCGTCGGCACCTTCTTCGTCAAGCTTGGTTCCAGCGGCTCGATCATGGGCGCGCTCTACAAGGGCCTGATCGTCACCGGGCTGCTGTCGATTGTCGGCCTTGCCGTAGCCACTTCGGCATGTATCGGCTGGGGGGAGATCGGCACCGTCGCCGGCATGGCTATTACCGGCACGAACCTGTTCGTCTGCGGTCTCGTCGGCCTTGCGGTGACCGGCCTCATCGTGGTGATCACCGAATATTATACCGGCACCAACAAGCGTCCGGTGAACTCCATCGCCCAGGCCTCGGTCACCGGTCACGGCACCAACGTCATCCAGGGCCTCGCGGTCTCGCTGGAAGCGACAGCGTTGCCGGCGATCGTCATCATCGGCGGCATCATCTCGACATACCAGCTTGCCGGCCTCTACGGTACGGCGATCGCGGTGACGACGATGCTCGGCCTCGCCGGCATGATCGTCGCGCTCGATGCCTTCGGCCCGGTTACCGACAATGCCGGCGGCATTGCCGAAATGGCCGGCCTGCCCAAGGAAGTGCGCCAGTCAACCGACGCGCTTGACGCTGTCGGCAACACCACCAAGGCGGTAACCAAGGGCTACGCCATCGGCTCGGCCGGCCTCGGCGCGCTGGTGCTGTTCGCGGCCTATTCTAACGACCTGAAGTTCTTTGCCGCCAATGGCGACAAATACCCGTACTTCCAGGGCATGGGCGACGTCTCCTTCGACCTTTCCAATCCTTACGTCGTCGCCGGCCTGATCTTCGGCGGCCTGATCCCGTATCTGTTCGGCGGCATCGCCATGACCGCCGTCGGCCGCGCCGCGGGCGCTATCGTCCAGGAGGTGCGCAAGCAGTTCCGCGAGGATCCGGGAATCATGGCCGGCACCTCGAAGCCGAACTATGCGCGCGCCGTCGACCTTCTGACCAAGGCAGCGATCCGGGAGATGATCGTTCCGTCATTGTTGCCGGTGCTGGCGCCGCTGGTCGTCTATTTCGGCGTCCTCCTGATCTCCGGTTCGAAGGCATCCGCCTTTGCCGCCCTCGGTGCCTCGCTGCTCGGTGTCATCGTCAACGGCCTTTTCGTTGCCATTTCGATGACCTCCGGCGGTGGTGCCTGGGACAACGCCAAGAAGTCGTTCGAAGATGGTTTTGTCGACAAGGACGGCGTCAAGCATATGAAGGGCTCCGAAGCGCACAAGGCTTCGGTGACCGGCGATACGGTCGGCGACCCCTACAAGGATACTGCCGGCCCGGCGGTCAACCCGGCGATCAAGATCACCAACATCGTCGCGCTGCTGTTGCTGGCCGTTCTCGCGCACGGCTAAGCTCGGTCGCTACGACCTTAAGACAAAAACCCGCGGGATCGCTCCCGCGGGTTTTTCATTGCCTGAGATGTGCCGCTTCCGGGGAGGGAAGTAAAAGGAAAGAAGGAGCCGACCTCCGCCGGAATGGATCAGGTGCCGCCGAGCGTGCTGCCGCCGCCGCCGCCGGGAATACCGGGCGCCAGCTTGCTGGCGCCATTTATGATCTGGCTGAGGAAGTTCTGGTCCTTGCCGCCGGTCGGCGTGGTGCGCGAGATGAAGTCGAACACTTTGCCGTCCTTCAACCCGTAATTGGCTATCTGCGTGACGCGCCCGTCATCGCCGAAATAGACTGCCAGTACATGCTGGTCGACCAGCCGCGGCTTGTCGAAGGCGACGTAGCGCTTGCGCGTCTGCGAAATGTAATAAAAGGCCTCGTTGTCGAAGGTCGCTTTCGTCGAGGGAGTGCCGAGCGCCAGCAGCACCTGTTCGCGGCTTGAGCCGACCGGCACCAGGTCGATCGCCTGCTGGTCGATGACGTAGCCTTGCGTCAGCGTCTCGCTCGGATTGAGATCGCCGATCATCTTGGATGAATTGCAGGCGGAAAGCGCCGCAGCGATCACCAGTAGCGAAACCGCACCGGCGGGCCTGGGCAGGAAAGTCGACTTGAATTTCAGCGCGCGCAACTACAACTCCATAAGCTGGCCGCAACTTGCGCTGGGCCGCAAAACCGGTAAACCAGCTTGCTTGCCGATGCAACAAGGCCACTTCAACAAACGGTCCCGGGAGACCACCCTCAAATGTTCCAGCGCCTCTTTGGCCGCGAACGACATGCCAACCGCGCCATCACCGAGGCGCTTTACGCACAAATCGTGGCGGCGGCGCGGCAAACGGTGTTTTATTCCGCCTGGAACGTGCCGGACACGCCGCTCGGCCGCTTCGAGATGCTGTCGTTGCACATGTTCCTGTTCCAGCACCGGTTGCGCGGCGAGGGTGGTGCGGCGGCAGAGGTTGCGCAGGTGCTGATCGACGAGTTCTTCATGGATGTCGAACATTCGTTGCGGGAATTGGGCATTGGCGACGTCGGCGTGCCGAAGCGCATGCGGAAACTGGCGAAGATGTTCTACGGCCGCACCGCCGCCTATGACGATGCACTGCAACGAAATGACCATGATGCACTTACCGGCGCCCTTGCCCGCAATGTCAGGCCCGATGCCGGCGCCTGGCCGCAAGCGTCGCAACTGGCACTCTATGCCGCCGATGCATCCAGGCAACTCACGGAACAGCCGACCGAATCGATCGTTTCCGGCACGGTGGTATTTCCCGTGGCCAACGCTTGAGCGGCGGCAGGCCGAATGAAGATGGCGAAGTGGAGGCGAACATGAAACGTCCTGATATCCACAGCCCAGTGTCATTCCGGGCAAATGTCGCTCGGCTGCCGCAAAAGGGGCTGCCGGTGGTGATCGATGCCGACGCCGGGCAGCGCGCCCTGCTGGCCGCCGAGCACGAACTGCTTTCGGTAGAAAACTATCGCGCCGAACTCCTGGTCGAGCCCTGGAAGCGCAACGGGGTGAAAGTCAGCGGCTATGTCGAGGCCGATGTAACGCAGGCCTGCATCGTCACCCTCGACCCGGTCAAGGCGCATATCGACGAGCCGGTCGAAGCGCTGTTCCTGCCGGAGCAATCCAAGCTCGGCCGGCAAGGTTTCGACGGCGGCGGTGAGATCCTACTCGACGCCGAAGGGCCGGACAGCCCGGAGACCTTTTCCGGCGACGCCATCGACGTCGGAGCGCTTGCCGAACAGTTCTTTGGCTTGGCGATCGATCCCTATCCGCGCAAGCCCGGTGTGTCGCTGGAGGCCGCCGGCGATGCCGAGCCTGTGGAGAATGAGTTCCAGCAAAAGCTCAGATCACTGTTGGGAAAATCCTGATAGCTGATCCAATTTGAGAAAAGTTGGTTGTGCGGCAGCCCAAAACCGTTATTTTCGCCGAACCTTCGCGAGCCCCGTACCTTGGCAAGCCCGCTGGCCAAGCAACCGTGAGATGAACACCGCGTGATCAGGATTTCCATCGATGCCATGGGCGGCGATCACGGGCCAAGCGTGGTCATCCCGGCGCTCATGACTGTCGCCACCCGCCGTCCGGACATACGCTTCGTCATTTATGGGCGCGAAGAAGTGGTACGGCCCGAACTCGCCAAATTCCCCAAGCTGGCGGACGTGAGCGAGTTCATCCACTGCGAGATCGCAGTCCGGATGGACGACAAGCCGAGCCAGGCGCTGCGCCATGGTCGCTGGAAATCATCGATGTGGAAGGCCGTCGAGGCGGTCAAGGCAGGCACTGCCGACGCCTGCATCTCAGCCGGCAATACCGGCGCGCTGATGGCAATGTCCAGGTTCTGCCTTCGCACCATGGCGACCATCGATCGCCCGGCAATCGCGGCGCTCTGGCCGACATTGCGCGGCGAAAGCGTGGTGCTGGACGTCGGCGCCACTATCGGCGCAGATGCGCATCAACTGGTTGATTTTGCCATTCTGGGCACCGGCATGGCGCGCTCGGTTTTCGGCATTGAACGGCCTAGCGTCGGCCTGCTCAATGTCGGCGTCGAGGAGATCAAGGGTCAGGAGGAGGTCAAGGAGGCGGGCCGCATGCTTCGCGAGGCCAACATGGCCTCGATGAACTACCATGGCTTTGTCGAGGGTGACGATATCGGCAAGGGCAGTGTCGACGTCGTCGTTACCGAAGGATTTGCCGGCAACATCGCGCTGAAGACGGCGGAAGGCACGGTCAGGCAGATCGCCGGGTATCTGCGCGCGGCGATGAACCGCACGCTGATGGCCAGGATCGGCTATATCTTCGCGAAGACCGCCTTCAATCGCCTGCGCGAGAAGATGGATGTCGGCCGCTCCAATGGCGGCGTCTTCCTCGGGTTGAACGGCATCGTGGTGAAAAGCCATGGCGGGGCTGATTCGGATGGCTTTGCGGCGGCGATCGAGCTTGGCTACGACATGGTACGCAACAATCTGCTTGACCGCATCGAAGCCGATCTCGACCTGTTCCATGCCCGCAATCCGAATGCCCAGACAATCCGGAAATCCGACGTCGTCATCGACGCAAAGGAATAGGAAAGAGCATTGATCAGATCAGTCGTGCGCGGCACGGGCGCCGCGCTGCCCCGCCGCATTATGAAGAATGCCGATTTCGAAGGCATGGTCGAGACGTCGGACGAGTGGATCGTCCAGCGCACCGGTATTCGCCAGCGCCACATCGCGGCCGATGACGAGACGACGGCCTCGCTGGGCGAGGCGGCGGCGCGCGCAGCCCTCGACAGCGCCGGCCTGATGGCGGACGACATCGACCTGATCGTGCTGGCGACCTCGACGCCCAACAACACCTTTCCCGCGACCGCGGTCGAGATCCAGAACCGCCTCGGCATGCACCACGGTTTTGCCTTCGACCTGCAGGCGGTTTGCTCCGGCTTCGTCTATGCAGTGACGACCGCCGACCTCTATATCCGCGGCGGCTTGGCCAGACGGGTGCTGGTGATCGGCTCGGAAACATTTTCGCGCATTCTCGACTGGAACGACCGCTCGACCTGCGTTTTGTTCGGCGACGGCGCCGGCGCGATGGTGCTGGAAGCAGGCACGGGAGCAGGCGGCATCGCCGACCGAGGCGTTCTGGCGGCCAGCCTGCGCTCCGACGGCATCCACAAGGACAAGCTTTTTGTCGACGGTGGGCCGTCGACCACCGGGACGGTCGGGCACCTCAGGATGGAAGGCCGCGAAGTGTTCAAGCATGCGGTCGGCATGATCACCGACGTTATCGAGGCGACGTTCGCACAGGCCGGCATCAGCGCCGCCGATCTCGACTGGTTCGTGCCGCATCAAGCCAATAAACGAATTATTGACGCTTCGGCCAAAAAGCTCGGGATAGAGGAGCGGAAGGTGGTCGTGACCGTCGATCTGCACGGTAATACCTCCGCTGCTTCGGTGCCGCTGGCACTGTCCGCGGCCGTCGCCGACGGTCGCATCAAAAAGGGTGACCTGGTACTGCTTGAGGCGATGGGCGGCGGCTTCACCTGGGGCGCCGTCCTGCTCCGCTGGTAAGTGCCGAACTATCGGGTTCGGGTCCTTGACCTTGACGGATCAATTACTTAGGTTCTGCCGTTGCTTGTATCGATTTATGTTTTTGAGCTGATGGGACGGTTCGTATGGGGGGAAAGACACTTACGCGCGCCGACCTCGCCGAAGCCGTTTACCGCAAGGTTGGGCTGTCGCGTACTGAATCGGCCGAGCTTGTCGAGGCGGTGCTGAATGAGATCTGCGAGGCGATCGTTCGCGGCGAGACGGTGAAGCTGTCGTCCTTCGCGACCTTCCACGTGCGCTCCAAAAACGAGCGCATCGGGCGCAATCCCAAGACCGGTGAGGAAGTACCGATCCTGCCGCGCCGGGTGATGACCTTCAAGTCGTCGAATGTGCTGAAGAACCGTATCCTGCGCTCCCATCAAAACAGCAAAGCCAAGGGCAGCAAGTAGACGCCCGATCCACTTTGCCGAGAATCATGCTCCAGGCTTCGGTTGAAAAACGAGCCCTGCTTTTGCGCCGGGCTTGAATATTGTTTCATAAACCGCTGAAATAAGATGCGATTCGGTAGGCCGGATCGTATTTGGGTGTGATCCGCTCCGGCGGGACGGAAAGCTGCTCTCTTTGTCAAGCGTGACGTCGCCCGAACCCGGTTCCCGCCTTCGCGATCATGCTCTAGCGTGAGGATTCGCCCATGGACAAGAGCCCTGATGCTTTCCGCACCATCAGCGAGGTCGCGGAGGATCTGGATTTGCCGCAGCACGTGCTGCGCTTCTGGGAGACGCGTTTCAACCAGATCAAGCCGATGAAGCGCGGCGGCGGCCGCCGCTACTACCGCCCGCAGGACGTCGAACTGATCAAGGGTATCCGCCATATGCTCTACGATCAGGGCTATACGATCAAGGGGGTGCAGAAGCTGTTGCGCGAGAACGGCAACCAGTTTCTGATCGCCGTCGGCAGTGGCGACATGGCGGCGGTCGAGGCGATCTCGCAGCGCCGACAGGCCGACACGGTACCGCTGACGCAAGCGGCGCAGCCGCGCGGCCCGGACGACGAAATGCTGGTCGGCCAGCCGAGGGTGAAACCCAGCCGTCGTTTTTTCGGCATAGGCAAGACCGACGAGGAAGGTCCGGTTCCGCCGGACACGTCAAAACTTTCCCGTGACAATCGCGCATTGCTACAGGAGGCGCTGTTCGACCTCCTGGAATGCAAGCGCCTGCTCGATCAGGTTCGCTAGAGCCCGCCGGGCTGACCGGAACGGTCTTCAGGGTCATGCGTTAGGCTTCCTTCTGCAGAAGGAAGCACGTCATGGCATCGCTTTCGAGCATCTCCGACACCGATCTGAACAAGCAGGTCGCGGCCCTGACCAGGGAACTGGCCACCTTGAAGAAAGCCGTGTTAAAGCGGGGCGGCGCTTTTTACGAAGACGGGCGCGATACCGCGTCGGATTATTATTCGGATATCACTGAGCGCCTCGGCGACGCCTTGCCGGCAATCAGAAGGCAAGGCCGGGCGATCGAGAAGACCGCCCGAGATCATCCGGCGACGGCGGCCGCTGTTGGGCTGGTTCTGGTCGGGCTCGTCGCCAGTCTGTTCCTCGGCGGCCGGCAGCAACAAGCACCGCGGGCGCGTTCAAGATCGGCACGTTGAGATAAGCAAATGGCGGCGGTCAGCGGACCGCCGCCATTTTTTCGCCGACACGGCAAACCCGGTAATGGAGCCGCCCTTGATCCCAGGACCAGAACGGCTGCTTGCGGGTTGTTCGCCCAAGGGTGTTTTCAGTACTTCTTCGCCACAACCTTCTTGTGATGGTCGCGATAGTGGTGGTGGACGCGGTGATGGTAGTGATGGCGGTGATGCTTCTTGACGGTGGCGTGCATCGTCGTTGCATTCGCGCTGCTTGCGCCGATGATCGGCATCGAGAGGGCAAGTGCGATTGCAAGTCCAAGGGCGGAGAGAAGAGGCTTGTTCATGACATCGTTTCCTTTTTGCGCAGGCGGAATTTAAGCGTCACCGATTCAGGTCGGTGACCCGATCGGTGCGGTTGGGACTATCGCCTTGGAGTTTTTCGGCAGTTTTTCCGGCCTGTAGAATTTTGTTTCCGAACTGTGTCTGCCGACGATCCGGCCGGATGTCGGCGCACCGGCATCCGCCATTGATTCCGGCGTCGGTTCACGATGCCGTGACGCTATCTTTGATGCTTGGCAAATCACCGGCGAGCGGGCATTCTCCGGATCGTCTCAGGCAACAACATGATTTGATCTAACTCTTTCATCCCACGGAGTTGCCAATGCCCCAAATAGCAAAACGCGAACCTTACTCCGACCTGGCGGCGAGCGCGGTTACGCCTGAACGCAGTGCCGTCCGCACTGCCCGGGAAGCCCGTGGATACAGCATCGAAGAGCTGTCCCTGGCGTGCGGGCTGGCAGCCTATGAGATTGCCGACATCGAAAGCGGCAAGGATGCCGATCCTTCGAAACGTCGGCGTATTGCCTCCGCGCTTCAACTTCCGGAAAGCGCTCTGTTTGACGAAGCCGTGTTGCCTGCCAAAAGGCGATCCGTGTCGTAGCGACGTGTCATGCTTTTATTCCACGAGCTCGCCATGGGTCGCCCTGGCGGGCCTCGTTTTTTCACCCGCGTAGTGGACTTGCCGGCCGCCACGGCGACGCCAGACGGAAATTGCCGGAGATGAGCCTCGAATCCGTTCGCGCCTTTTTCGCCGCACACGCGCCCGACATCGACGTTATCGTCACGGAAGCCAGCTCGGCGACAGTGCCTCTGGCCGCCGAAGCGCATGGCGTAGCGCCGGCGCAGATCGCCAAGACGATCTGCTTGCGCGTCGGCGACCAGACGATGCTGATCGTGGCCAGCGGGATCTCCAGGCTGGACAATCGCAAATTCAAGGACCGGGTTGGGTGGCAAGGCGCGAATGCTGGATGCCGAACAGGTGCTTGCCGCGACCGGTCATCCCGTCGGCGGGGTGTGCCCGTTCGGCCTACCGGCGCCGCTCCCGGTCTACTGCGACATCTCGCTGCGCGCCTTTGACGAGGTCGTCCCGGCGGCAGGCGCGACGAATGCCGCCGTACGGCTCAGCCCGCAACGCCTGGCCGAACTCGTCGACGCCGAGTGGGTGGATGTGTGCCAGTAGCCGTTTATCCGGGTCGTGGGATCCGCTGAGCGTTACCGCTACTCGGTCTTCTGTGGCTCTTCTTTCTTGATCGTCTGAGCGTCCGTGACAGTCGACATATCGGCCTTCTCGACGCTCGCTGTCGTCTGCGTGTCGACCGATGCCTGGACCTTTGAATGCGCGGGGCAATCCGCAGAGGCAACTGATATGGACATGGTCAGTGCCGCGGCTATTGCGAGGAATGTCTTCATGATCATTCTCCTCGTTCGTTCGATGGGCAAAGTTAGCCCGTCTGGCACCAACGGCCAAATCACATTTGTTCACACGCTGGCCCAGTAATTCAAATGGCTGCGCGGATAGCCGCTTGCCGTATCAAAGCCCACTGGCTCCGGCCGGAGGATTTTTGGCGTTAAAGATCTCGCCGCTCAGAGCCAGTCTCAGGTCTTCGGCGCTGAGCTGACCACTTTCGAACAAATCCATCACCCTGCGGCCGAGCACTTCTCTGCCTGGATCGCCGTCAGCGAGGCCTAGTTCACGGCATCGGGCATCAAGTGCCTTGGTCAACATGGTCAGCTCGGCAGGACAGGCAACCCCTTGAAGCGACATTGCATCTCTCCCCTAAGGGCGAAAGCGCGTGGCATCTTCGTAGCGTCCGCTCGCCCTTACAACTGCGGACGACGGCAATTCAAATAAAGCCAACCTTTTTCGAACTCAACATTCAAACGTACCAAAACGCCGCGCGCTCCAATGCCAGGATCCTGCTACAATACGGCATGGCCGTCCGAATAGCGGTTATCCTCGCGCTTCTCTTCGCCTTCGCCTACGGTTTCGCAAAACTCGCGGAACATTATGGCAGAGTTGGCCACAGGCCCTCTCCGTGTGAAGAATTGCCCTATCCTGATTGTCCTGATCAAAAAGCTCTTCCCCGGGAAGAAACTGAGCTTTGAGCGCGCCTGTTCAGGCCAGGCCAGCCATCGGGATTGAATTAGTTCTTTCCAACCGACGGTTGGTGGACGCATTGCAGCTGATGGGCCTAGGGTTCACTACGATCCGCGCGCACCGGGCATGCCCAAACCCCCGAGTCACCCCTGCCTGATGCAAGGCGCCTGATCGAGTCCCGCCGTTCTGGCATGTGCGGCGGGACCTTTTCTTATTGAAGCTGGAATACGGCTCACGATAAAGGTTGGCGTACGCAGCAAACGTCGCCTAGCCACTGTCGCGCGGTTTCTCGGGAAAGATGATCGGTAGCTGATGACGGGTGAGCGCCGCGACCTGAGCACAGTAGCGAGAACCGTCCTTATCGTTGCTGAGCCCGTCCCGGCTGAATGCAGCGCCCTTCTATCGACTCGGACAACTACCTGTGCTTGTATTCTCTCGCCTTCGGGAGGGGCATGGAAATGGGCAGGGGGAGAATGGTCGCGGCTTTGGCCGCTGCGCTGGCGATCGCCGGCTGTCAGACATCCGCAAACTCGCATTGGGAACAGATCGGCTACGGTCCGACCTACGAGTATGCAAATGCACAATGCTCGATCATGTCCTCATCAACCCAGCAAGGCATGGTTGCTTGGGGAACGCCCAGCTATGTGGCGGGCGCCCAACTCGGCAACGCCTTGGGTAATGCGATCCGCCAGGCGGAGTTCATGAAGAACTGCATGGTCATGCAGGGATGGAAGCAGGTTCCGAACGCTAAGGTGGCGGCGGCGAAGATCACGCCTGCAACTGCGGCCACCACCAACTACAATAGGCCAAGGTCAAATCCCGCAATGTCTGCAATCATGCTGGACTGGGGATCTGCAAACAACCGCTGCTTGGCTGGCGATACCACCTCGTGCAGTCGGCGAACAATACTGGAAAAGGAACTCGCCAAGATGGGCGTGTCGCCAACATAGGCAGCCTCAGAGGACGCTGCTTCTTGATGTCCAGCTATCCGAATACCGCTTCACAATTCGCGTCGTAATACCCGCCGCCGTCACGCTGGTCAGTTGCGCGAAGCCGCCGACGGAAGGATCTGCACGCTGAGCATCGACGAGGCACGATATCTCGGCCAATGGATCGGGGCTCCAGCTGCCGCTCGCATATCCACTTCAACCGGGAGAGTTCGCCCGGTAGATCATCGAAGGTGGCCGCCTTGTGCAGAGCATTAGCATCATCAGCCCCGGAACCACCTGTAGCGACCATGGCGTCGAGATGAGGTATTGGGATGACCTTCGGCACGGTCCCAAAGGCCAGACCGGCACGAAGTTGGACTTTGGGGGTAAGTCCTTGTTTTTATTGATGGTCGGAGTGGCCGGATTCGAACCGACGACCCCTTGACCCCCAGTCAAGTGCGCTACCGGGCTGCGCTACACTCCGGACCGGTCGCGATGTATCGTGATAGACCGGCTCCGGTCAACCGAATTCGGTTGCTGTCCTGCCTGAAGCAACGGCAACGGGCATTGCCGGTCGCTGCGCCGCCCGCAGCTGCCACTGGTGGCGGTATTCGAGCGCGATGGCACCCCAGATCAAGCCAAGCAGCAGGTAGACATGGCGCCAGTGGTCGATGTCGATGAAGGTGCCGAGCCCGATATTGCCGATGAAGGCGACGTAGGCGCATAGAAGATAAGGCTGCCACGGCCGGTCGCGCAGCAGAATGCGGAAGCCGGCGGCGATCGTCCAGCACGTCAGCGTCAGGAACGACACGAAGCCGAGCCAGCCGTAATCCATCAGCATCTTCAGCCAGATGTCGTGCGTGTCCTCGCCGAACATCTTGCCGAAGACGAGCGGGCCGATGCCGAACGGATGCTCCAGTGCCATCTGAAAGCCGATCGTGTAGCGGGCGAAGCGGCCGAGGCGGGCGGTGTCGTAGCTTTGTTCAAGCTGTGCGCGGTTCGAGAACATCTCGGCGACGCCCGGCAGTTGCAGGATGACGATCATTGCGATGACCAGCAGTCCGACGGCGGCGATGGTCATGACGACCACGCGCAGCCGGAACTTGCCGCTGGCGCTCTGCAGGAACAAGGCACCGGTTAGCAGGATCGCCGAAACGGCGAACATGCCCCAGGCGCCGCGCGAAAAGGAAAAGAAGATGCCGGCGGTGATGATCAGCAGCGGCACAGCCAATAGAGGCATGCGCGCGACCGAGCCGGTAAGCAGCAGATAGAGCAGGTAGATGCCCGGCAGCACCAGGAAAGGCCCGAACACGTTCGGGTCCTGGAAGGCGCCGGCGGCGCGGTCGTATTTGGTGAAGATCTCGGCTCCCGGAAAGGCATGGAAATAGCCGGCTATGCCGACCAGCGAAGTCAGCACCGCCGACACCACATAAGCGACGAAGATCACCCGATAGAGACTGGGCCGGACCGCCGTTACCGAAGCGAAGAAAACCGCGGTTAAGGCCAGGAACAGCGAGACGGCGAGATAGAGCGGCGTGCCGGCGAGGTCCGACATCTGCGTCATCGAGATCATGCCGCCGACGTTCATGATCAACAGCAGCACCAGAAGCGGCACCCCCGCGCGCTGTATGCGCATTCCGAACAAGGGCCACACCACGATCAGCCCGATCATATAGACGTCGTACGGCGCGGGCTCGGCAATGACGAAGCCGGACAGGAAGACGCCGAGGAAAACCGCCCCTGACGCAATCAGTGCGATCAGCTTGGCGTTGACCGCCGCCGCCGGCAATTCATAGGCCGTCGCGCTCAATATGCGTTTTCCGTGTTGAGCAGGCGGATCGGCGTCAGGAACAGGATTTTGAGGTCGAACAGGAGCGACCAGTTCTCGATGTAATAGAGGTCGTATTCCGTCCGCATGCGAATCTTCTCGTTGGTGTCCATCTCGCCGCGCCAGCCATTGATCTGCGCCCAGCCGGTTACACCGGGCTTGACCTTGTGACGGGCGAAATAGCCGTCGACCACCTCATTGTAGAGGAGGTTGTGCGACTGCGCGGCAATGGCGTGCGGGCGCGGACCGACCAGCGACAGCGACCCGAACAGCGAATTGAAGAACTGTGGCAATTCGTCGATCGAGGTCTTGCGGATGAAGCGGCCGACGCGGGTGACGCGTGGATCGTTCTTTGTCACGGTCTGCTTCGCCGTCGGGTCCGCCTTGTCGGTGTACATCGACCGGAACTTATAGACCTCGATGATCTCGTTGTTGAAGCCGTGGCGCTTCTGGTGAAAAAGCACCGGCCCCTTGCTGTCGAGTTTGATCGCGATCGCGGTCGCCAGCATCACCGGCGAGAACACGATGATGCCGATGATCGAAAAGACGATGTCGAAGGCGCGCTTGGCGACCGAATCCCAGTCGTTGATCGGCTTGTCGAAGATATCAAGCATCGGCACCGAGCCGATGTAGGAATAGGCGCGGGGCCTGAACTGCAGCGCGTTCGAATGCGCCGACAGCCGGATGTCGACCGGCAGCACCCACAGCTTCTTCAATAACTGCAGCACGCGCGATTCGGCGGTCAGCGGCAGTGATACGATCAGCATGTCGATGCGCGCGATGCGGGCAAATTCGATGAGTTCGGAAATTGTGCCGAGCTTGGGATAACCGGCGACAACCGGCGGCGACCGCTTGTCGCCGCGGTCGTCGAAGATGCCGCAGATGCGGATGTCGTTGTAGGGCTGCCTTTCGACCGAGCGGATCAGTACCTCCGCCGCCTTGCCGCCACCGACGATGACGGCGCGGCGCTCCATCCGCCCATCGCGCGCCCAGCGCCGGATCAGCTTCGACATCACCAGGCGGAGACCCAGGATCAGCACGAAGCCAACAACAAACCACGTGCCGAAGAGCAGGCGCGAATAGTCTTCCGACATTTTCATGGTGAAGGCGGTGAGCGCCATCAAGGCGAACGTTCCGGCCCAGACCAGCAGGAGCCGGCCGAAATTGGCGATCGGCCGCATTAGCGCGACGATCTGGTAGCAGTCGGTGACGTCGAGCAGAACGACCGCGAGGAACGAGGTGGCGGCGATCGTCAGGGAGTATTGCCAGGCAAGATAGTTGAAAAAGCCGACGTAGTAGAAATAGACGGCAAGACCTGACACCAACAGCAGCGCGAATTCCACCATGCGCAGGACGCCGCTCACCATGATCGGCGACATCGTATCGCGCCGGTATTGCGAGGCGACCTGGCGGGCGACGTCGTTCATGCCGCCGGCCGTGTTGTTCTCGGCAGGGGCGTTGAATTTGCGCACCGCGTCTAGCGAAAAACGGCGCGCGGGGTCGATTTCGTTCATGGGGCGTCCGCAGGTTTCCCTCAGGTGAATAGCAAAAGAGAGCTAAGAAACCCTTGAAACAACAGATGGCTTTGGAGACGCTTTCACCAGGAGTAGCCCGGTGGAACCCGTTGCCCTATTTTTTTTGCGCGGCGAAATAAGCCTTTTCGATTTCAGCGGCCATTACATCGGCGCCGAATCGTGCCTTGAGGTCGGCGATGCCGGGCATCAGGCCCTTGTAGGCGTCGAGATCGGCCAATGCGGCGCTTATCTTGTCGCCAAGTTCGCGCGGGTCGGGCCGGATCAGGGCAGGCGAGCTGGTGTCGAAGATTTCCGGTATGCCGCCGACCGACGTCGCGATGATCGGCTTGCCGGCGGCGAGCGCTTCCAGAACAATATAGGGCATGGCTTCCGCGCGCGAGGGAACGACGACCAGCTTGGCCAGCGTGAAGGCTAGCCTGGCCGGCATCGGCGCCAGGAAGCCGACGTCCAGGCCGCGCTGACTCACTTGGGCGCGATAGCGCGGCAGGTCGTCGCCGTCGCCGACCATCAGCGCCTTCAATGGGTGGCCGAGCCGTGTTGCGGCAAGCCCCAGCGCATCGATGAAGATGTCCGGGCCTTTGAGGTCTCGCATCATGCCGATGTAGAGGAGGTCAACCGCATTGTGCTCGGTCCGCACCGGCTCGAACTCGGCGGCGCGCAGGCCGTTGTGGACGAGAGCGTTCGGAATAGGCGGCTCGCCGACCTTCCTGCGATAAGTCCGTCGCTCATAATCGGAAACGAACAGCAGGCAATCGGTGAAGCGAGCCATGAAGCGCTCGAGCGCGAAGAACAGCTTCCCCATGGCAGTGGTCTCGTCATAGTGAAGCGAGCCGCCATGCGGCGAATAAAGGCGGGCCACGCGAGACCTGGATACCCGCAACAATGAGCCGAACAGACGGGCATAGGCGCCACCTTTGGCGCCATGCCCGTGCAGCACGTCCGGCCGCAATTCTTTTATGATCCTATAGGTGCGCCGGGCCGAGGCGAGATCGCCTGGCCCGACATGCCGCTGCATCGGCGTGCGGTGAATGCCGAGCGCCAGGCTGCCCTTCATCTGTTCGAACAGCCGTTCCTCGAAATCGCCGCCCGTCGTCGAATCGCAGACGATGCCGACGGCATGGCCGGCGGCGACCTGAGCCTCGGTCAGGTCGCGCACATGCCGGAAGATGCCTCCGACCGGTGAGCGAAAGCAGTGGACGATCCTGAGTGTGTCCGCCACTTGGTCAGCACATCAAAACAGGCGTTCGCGAACATAGACTGTATCGCCGGGCAGTAGCGGGTCGGAGGTCACCACGCGTCCGGTTATCACCTTGCCGTTGATGTCGCGGGTAATGTCGACGCTTTCCTGGTTGGCGCGTGGCGTGAACCCGCCGGCGATGGCGACGGCCTTCTGCACGGTCAGGCCCGGAACATAGGAGTACTGGCCCGCCGCACCCACTTCACCCATGACGAAGATCGGTCGGTAGCGATCGATTTCGACAGAAACGTCAGGATCCCGCAAATAGCCCTGGCGCAGTTTCTCGGCGATCTCGCCCTCGAGCTGCTGGGCGGTGTGGCCGCGCGCCGGCACGTTGCCGACGAGCGGCAGCGAGAGATAGCCGGATTGGTCGACACTGTAGGTGTTGGTCAATCCTTCCTGCTCGAACACTGTGACGCGGACGCGGTCGCCGGCGCCGAGGCGATAGGGCTGGTCGAGAACTTCATGGAATGCGGCCGGCGTCGGCCGGTAGCTGGAGCAGCCCGAAAGCATCGATACGGCAAGCAGCGCGCGGAAAAGGGGAGCAGTGCTTTTCATGAGCGGACACGTACCTTTGAATAGCCGGCGACTCTGCGGCAAACCTTAACGATCGAGCTCGGTTATCATCCTGTTAGGGTTAATGGCCGGTAAAGGCGCACGGCCGATACGGGCCGGATCGACAAATGCAGATCGTTTTCAGCCTCTTGTTTGCGGCTTGTTAGTAGAGCCTAACAGGTTCTTACCGCGATATTAACGGCTGAGTTACCATAGTTGTTTACGGTGCATGCTGACTCAGTACCGGAGCAGGGATGCATGTCCGTTCAATCCGCGGCCGCAGATGTCGACATCGATCTCAGGCAGCTTTTCGCCAGCCTGGCGCGAAACTGGTTGCGCATCCTTGTCGTCGCGCTGGTTGTAACCGGCCTGGCCTTTGCGCTCGCCTGGCTTGCAACGCCCGAATACAAGGCGGCAGCCAAGCTGGAGATCGGGCCTCGAGAATCGGAGTTCACGCGGCCAGCCGGGGCCAACGGCAACGAGCGGTCGATTCCCGACGAAGAGGCTGTGGCCACCGAGGTCCAGATCATCTCGTCCCCCGACATCCTCAAACAGGTAGCGGCGAAGCTCAACCTGGCGAAATTGCCCGAATTCGACGAGGCGCTGAAGATGTCGGCGCTGAGCCGCACCCTTGTCCTCGTTGGCTTGAAAAGCGATCCCTTCGAGATCCCGCTGGAAGAGCGCGTGCTGGACGCAATGCATGAGAAGCTCAACGTCTATGGCGTCGAAAAAACCCGTGCGATAGCAATCGAGTTCTCGTCGGAGGATCCACAGCTTGCCGCCGCGATCCCGAACGCGATTGCAAAGGCCTATATCGCCTCCAAGGGCAACGCCGAGCTCGAATCGAATTCCGCCGCCACCGACTTTCTGGCGCCGGAAATCGCGGATCTGCAGAATCGGGTGAAGGAGGCGGAAGCCAAGGTTGCCGCATTCCGTGCCCAGTCCGATCTTTTGATGGGCGGCAACAACTCGGTGCTTGCCACCCAGCAGCTGTCCGAATTGTCGAGCGAACTGTCACGCGTGCGCGCCAACCGCGCTTCAGCGGAAGCGACCGCCGACAGCGTGCGCAGGGCATTGCGTAGTGGCGGCTCACTGGATGCCGTTCCGGAGGTGTTGTCGTCCGAACTGATCCAGCGTCTGCGCGAGCGCCAAGTCGAACTCAAGAACAACATCGCCGACCTTTCCACCACCTTGCTCGACAACCATCCGCGCATCCGGGCGCTGAGGTCGCAACTCGCCGATCTCGACCGCCAGATCCGTAACGAAGCAGAAAAGATCATGAAGGGTCTGATGGCGCAGGCCGAGACGGCGAAGGCGCGGGAGGCTCAACTCGTGGCCGACGTCAACACGCTGAAGGCGGCGTCCGCCCGCGCCGGCGAAGAGCAGGTGGAACTCGATGCGCTGCAGCGCGATGCCGCGACCAAGCGCCAGCAACTCGATCTCTACTCGTCCAGCTATCTCCAGGCGGCCGCACGCAAGGATCGCAACTACCTGCCTGTCGACGCTCGCCTATTTTCGGAGGCCCGGGCGCCGACCGAACCCTATTTCCCCAAAATTGGTCCGATTGTCGGCGCGGCCTTTGTCGGCTCGTTGCTCATCATGGCGATCGTCACGTTGCTGCAGGAACTGTTTTCCGGCCGCGCCATGCGTCCGGCCGCCGGTGCCCATTTCGAACACATCGAGCAGGTTGCGATGCCGGCTGTCCAGGCCGACCGCGCATTGGCCGAGCCCGACCCGCCGGTTGCCCAGTCCCAACCGGCAGTCGCCGAGATCGATGAGACCGACGACGACAGTATCATTGAAACCAAAGTGGAGCCGGAACCCGTCGCGGTGGCGGAAGCGGCTGCCGAGAAAATCGAACCGGAGTACTCTGAAATGGCTGCTGGAGACATTGAACCGGCACGTTCTATCCTCGGCGAGATCGACATCGACAAGGCCGCGGAAAAACTGATCGCCACCGGTGCAGCCCGGGCCATATTCGTGTCACCGGAAGGCGACGAGGCGGCTGCCTCGGCGGTGCTGGTGGCGCGCGCAGTCTCCGACGCTGGGCTACGCGTGCTGCTGCTTGATCTCACCGCTTCGGGTGCTGCCTCGCGGCCGATGCTGGACAGCGGGCTGTTTCCGGGCATCACCGATCTGCTCGCCTCGCAAGCGCAGTTCAGCGATGTGATCCACCCCGATCTCTATTCGGATTGCCACGTGATTCCCGTCGGCACAGCCGATCCGGTCCGTGCCATGCGCGCCGCCGACCGGCTGCCGATCATCATGCAGTCGCTAACCACGGCCTATGATCTGGTTGTGGTCGAATGCGGGCCGGCCGACGCGCAAGGCATCAGCCGCCTGGTGGGCGAGGGCACCGAGGTGCTGCTCTCCATGCTGGAGCCGGACGACCAGGTGACGCAAGCCGCAGTCGCGCTCATCGAGAGCGGTTATCCCGACCTAACGCTGGTCACGCCAATCGGCCATGTGGCGCCGGGGCCAATGCCGGGACGGCGCTCGGCGGCCTGAGGCATTTTTCTCAAATCGAAATCAGCTGTCGTCTTCGCCTGCGGCCGGTGCTGTCTGGCCCACGGCCTTGCGGCGCAGCAGCTTGGTCAGCTTCCAGACCATTGGGCTGTGCTTGATGAATGCTTTCAGGCTTGCGCCGTGCCTGAGCGCAAGCGCCAGCGCGCGACCTTTCAGCGTCAGCGGAACCAGCGCCTCGAAATGTTGCGTTTCGACATCGCACCACAATCGCTTGTAGGGTTCGTCACCGACCGAGAAATCATAGATTTCAAAACCCGCCTCGCAGGCTTCCTGGATGTTCTCGAAGAACAGGAAGTCGCCGGGGCTGGTGTGTGCGAGCTCGTCCTCGGCGATCGCCCCGAATTCGCAGATCAGCCGCTTGCCCGAGCGGCTCGATCCGGTGACCGCACGAAGCTTGCCGGCGACTTCCAGCCCATGCAGCACGAAGGACGGATCTTCCTCTTGGAGCGCGTCGGTAAACAGCGAGCGAAAAAAAGCACGCACCTCCGCTTCACCGAAAACATTGGCGATGCCCATCTTGCGGAAGCGGAATTCCTTCATCTCGAAAAAGGCGTCGAGCAGCCTGTTCACCTCGTCCGCAGTCCTCGCCTCGATGCGGCAATGGCTGCCGACGGCCCCGAATTTGCGCGCCTGCGAGCGATGCTTCTTGCGCCTGCGCTTGCCGCTCACGCGGGTGAGCAATGCATCAAACCCTCCTACAAGACCGGCGGCCAGAGACAGATTGGGGCTTGAAAAATGCGGCAGGGCGGAGAGCGGGTTGGCAACGCCGTCGAGATCGGGCAGCAGCCGCTCTAGCGCGACAAGATCGATATCACGCCGCACCTTGGCAATCGCAGCCAGCATAGCGCGGATCGCCGCGTTATCGGCATTCGCCAGCCATTGCGGGTCGGCGGCGGCAAAATTGCCGTTGGCATGACGGCCGCCCATGAACCGGGCGACGCGGAACGCCCCACTGCGAGTGACCTCCAGCGCCAACGAGAAAACCGGCCTGTTGTCGGCGCGCAGCGTCGCAACGACAACGTCGGCGCCCGTATGTGCGGCCCAGTTCAGGATCCAGCCTGCGCTCTGCGCCGGGGCAAAAAGCGCCGAACGGCAGAATTCGGCGTACGCCGCCAGCGCCGCACTATCGGCAACCGAGATCGATAAGCCGGCTTTGCCGGCCGGCAAGGTATACGGCGACGCCTCGCTGCTTGCCAGCCGATTGCCGTCAAATGACGCGGTGGCGTCAACCATACCTCAATCCTTAGGGCGTATTCGTCGCGATTGGGGGTCCGCGCAGGCGCATTCCATGCTTGATGAGCTTAGGCGCAAAAGGTGAATGAATGATCGACGGGGGCGAGGCAATTCGCAAACTGGCGCTCAATCTCGCCCGCTATTCCGGTCTCGCGCCGCTGGCCAAGCCGTTTATCGGCGGCCTTGGCGTCATCCTGATGCTGCATCGGGTCACCGCGACGCCGGAAAAGCCGAATGGCGTCAACCGACACTTGAACATCGCGCCTGGGTTCCTCGATATCGTGATCGCCGACATGAAGGCGAACGGCTATAGGTTCGTCACGCTGGACGAGGCGATCGAGCGCATCAAGGCCGGCGACAAGGACGGCCAGTTCGCGACGATCACCGCCGACGACGCCTATCGAGACAACATGACCGAGGCGCTGCCGGTGCTGGAGAAGCACGGCGCGCCGATCACCATCTACGTCGCACCGGGACTGATCGACGGCGCTGCCGATCTGTGGTGGGACGTGGTTGAGGATATCGTCAATGCGCGCGATCGCCTGACGCTGGCGACGCCGGACGGCCCGGTGACGATCGACTGCTCGAATCGGGGAAAAAAGGTCCAGGCCAATGCGCGCCTGCACGCCTATCTGACGCTGAAGGTGCACGAGCAGGACCAGCGTGCGGTGTTGCGCGATCTGGCGCGCTCGAACGGCATCGAGTTGGGCGGTCCGCGCCCGAGCACGCTGATGAACTGGGACGAGATCCGCACCATGGCCGGACACCCGCTGGTGACGATCGGCGCGCATAGCGTCAATCATTGCAATCTGAAGCGGCTTTCCGAGAGCGACGCGCGGCATGAGATCGGCGACGTCAAGCGCATATTGCAGGCCAAACTCGGCGAGGAGCCCCGCCATTTCGCCTATCCCTACGGTAATGCCAGCGCAGTCGGCCGCCGCGAAGTGGGCCTTGTCCGCGATGCCGGCTATGCGTCGGCGGTGACGACCCGCCACGGCGTACTGCGCGCCGAGCATGCCGGGTTCCTGCATGCCCTGCCGCGCATTTCAGTCAACGGCCGCTATCAGAGCATCGCCCACATCCGAACCATGTTGTCGGGCGTGACGACGCCGCTGGCTAATGCCGGCAAGACGGTGGTGACGATTTAACTGTTGCCTCGGCCCTTCGGCCGCGGCTCAAGGATCAGCCATTTGATGATGCCCATCGCCGGCAGCACCCACAAAAGCCCGCTCAGCAGGAAGAAGATGAAGTGCGCCAGCGGCCCGGACTGCGACAGTTGGGCGACCGCGACGATCGAGGCGACCAGCGCATAGACGACGACCAGCGCTACCAGCAGGAAGCTTCCGATCAGCTTTTTCAGGCGAATGGGCATGGCGCGATCTCGTTGACCGCTATCGCTTAGGCCGAACGGCGAATGCGCGCAACCCGCCAGAAACGGCGCGACGGCGTGCCGCGTCGCCCGGCCTTGCAAGCCGGGTTGCGATGGTTCACCAATCCGCGACTTCAACTGCCGGGACAAACCCATGGCTGCTGCCATATCCGACGACGCGCCTTTCGCCGCCCGCGATCGAGACCTTCGCAATCGTGCACTGGTGCGCGGTTGGCTCTATGTCGTGCTGCTCGTGCTGTTTGCGCTGGTGGTGGTCGGCGGCGCTACGAGGCTCACCGATTCCGGCCTGTCGATCACCGAATGGCAGCCGATTCACGGGGTCATCCCGCCGCTAAACGATTCCGAGTGGCAGGAGGAGTTCCTGCGCTACCAGCAGATCCCGCAATATGCCGAACTCAACAAGGGCATGAGCATCGAGGCGTTCAAGTCGATCTTCTGGTGGGAATGGGTGCACCGCATCCTGGCGCGTAGTGTCGGCGTGGTCTTCGCCGTGCCGCTGCTGTTCTTCTGGGTGACGCGCCGCATCGAGCGGGGCCTCGGCACGAAATTGTCGGGCATCCTCCTGCTCGGCGGGCTGCAGGGCGCGATAGGCTGGTGGATGGTGGCGTCCGGGTTGGTTGACCGGGTTTCGGTCAGCCAATACCGGCTGGCGACGCATCTGACGCTGGCGGCGCTGATCTTCACGGCGACCATGGTTGTCGCGCGCGGGCTGGCGCCGCACTCGGAGCCTGCCGCCGATCGCTCGACGCAACGTCTGGCCGGCTTCCTGGTGCTGCTGGCGCTGGTCCAGATCTATCTCGGCGGGCTGGTCGCGGGGCTTGACGCCGGCTTGAGCTACAACACCTGGCCGCTGATGGACGGCAAGCTGGTCCCCGGCGACCTGCTGCTGCTCGAGCCGGCATGGCGCAATTTCTTTGAAAATCCGAAGACGGTGCAGTTCGTCCACCGGATCGGCGCCTACACGATCTTCGCGGTCGCGCTCTGGCACATGATTGCGACACGCCGACGTCTTCCCGGCACGACGCATGCCCGACGCGCGACGCTGCTGTTCCTGATTGTCGTGGTGCAGGCATCGATCGGCATCGGCACCCTATTGATGCAGGTGCCGCTGCACATGGCCCTGACGCATCAGGCATTCGCGCTGGTTCTGCTGGGCTTCGCCGCCGCGCATTGGCGCGGTACCAAGGGCGCTTACCCGCTGCCCCACGAGATCGCTCTCAGAGACTGAGCCGCACCCGCCGGATTGCCGCGGCAATCGCCAGCTCGCGGTTTTCGTCGACCGCATTGCGATCTTCATGGTGCCATGCAGCCGACAGGCAGCCATAGGCAACGGCGTGGTCCAGTACGGCAGGCCCCGTCTGGCCGAGCGTAGCGCCAAAGACTTGCGCCATATGGGCGATCCGCCTCGGATCGAGGCAAAGATCATCTCGGTCGAGTGGGTTGTAGAACATGTTGGCGGCGTCGAAACCCGGGTCGCCGAGGACGCCCTTCGGATCGATCGCCAGCCAGCCGCGTGGACCGTGCATGATGTTGTCGTGATGCAGGTCGCCATGCAGCGGCCGTACATCGTGCGGATTGGACAACAGCCGTTCCGCGATTTCGGCAGCTTCGACATACAGGCTCTTTTCGCCGGCGGCGCGATCGGCCTTCGCCTTTTTGAACAGGCTGGAAAACCGTCTCCGCAACGGCTGAAGGTCCGGCGGGGCAGCGTGCTTCGACGGCGAGACCAGTCTTGCCATCACCTCGGCCGCGATGGCAGTGGCGGCATTGTCGTCCTGATCCGCAATGATCTGTGACAGCGAGATTTCGCCGGCGTATTCGAGCAGCATGCGGTGGCCGTCGCGGCCGAGCAGCCGCACCGCGCCTTCGCCGCGTCGCCAGGCGAGGAAATGCTCGCCACGCAACTCGTCCTCCACATCGTCGAAAGGCTTTAGATCCTTGACGATTGCCGGTGAGCCGCCCTCGCGAACAACTTTCCAGATGCGGCTACCGAACGTTTCGGCAATGAGCTCCGGCGCGCCGACCTTCCAGCGCTTTGGAAATCTCGGCGCATCCATTCAAAGGCCGAGCATCAGATCCATGTTCTGCACAGCGGCGCCCGAGGCGCCCTTGCCGAGATTGTCGTAGACGGCAATCAGCAGCGCCTGCGCCCTGTTATCATTGGCAAAGACATAGAGCTTCATCCGGTTGGTGCCGTTGTAGATCTCCGGATCGATGTCGGGCATGCGTTCCTGATGCAGATACGGCGCCACCTCGACCACGCCGCCATCGATGGAAGCGAAATGATCGGCGATTGCCGCATGAAGCTCCGCGCCGGTCGGCACATGGTCGAGGCCGCCGAGTTGCAGCGGCACCACGGTGATCATGCCTTGCGCGAAATTGCCGACTGCCGGCTGCATGATCGGATCGTGCGAAAGCTTGGCATAGGTCCTGAGCTCAGGCACGTGCTTGTGCTGCAGCGTCAGCCCATAGGGCAGGAATTCCGGCGCATCCTCGCCCTTGGCGACATAATCCTCGATCATCGGCCGGCCGCCGCCGGAATAGCCGGAAATGCCGTTGACGGTGACCGGAAAATCGGCCGGCAACAGCGCCGCCGCAACCAGCGGCCGCAGTGTCGCGATCGGTCCTTGCGGCCAGCAGCCCGGATTGGCGACGCGCTTCGCCGAAGCGATCTTCTTCGCCTGTTCCTTGTCCATTTCGGCAAAACCATATTCCCAGCCCTCGGCGACGCGATGCGCCGTCGAGGCGTCGATCACCTTGGTGGTGTCATTGGCGATCAGCGAAACGCTTTCCTTAGCGGCCGCGTCCGGTAGGCAGAGGATCGCGACATCGGCGGCATTGAGGAACTCGGCGCGCGCTGCCGTTTCCTTGCGGCGTTCGGTCGGGATGGAGATGATTTCCAGGTCGCTGCGCTCGGCAAGCAGCGCCCTTATCTGCAAACCGGTGGTGCCGTGCTCGCCGTCGATGAAGATTTTCGGTTTCATTGCCTGCCAAAATTCCTGTTATCTCAAAGCTATATGCCGCTTGCCTGATTCAATCCGGCAACGCTGTGATTGCCCTGGTTCATGTCCTCGAGCCGGGCCTTTCGTTCCGCCAGCAGCCCGAGATAGTGCATGGCCACCATCGAGCCGGCAATTGCCGTTATATCGGCGTGATCATAGGCTGGCGCAACCTCGACGACGTCGGCGCCGACGATATCGACCTGGTTGATCTGGCGCAGTACCGACAGGATCTTTGCCGAAGACGGGCCTCCCGCGACCGGCGTTCCCGTGCCGGGCGCAAAAGCTGGATCCAGACAATCGATGTCGAAAGTGACGTAGGTCTTCTTGCCGCCCGTACGGTCGACGATGGCATAGGCGATGTCGGACGCCCGCATTTCCTCCACTTCATGGCCATATAGGATCTTGATGCCGAACGTGTCGGGCGCATGGGTGCGGATGCCGATCTGGATCGAGCGGTCGGGATCGATGATGCCCTCCTTGACCGCACGGCCAACGAAGGAGCCGTGATCGATGCGCTTGCCGTCGTCGGGCCAGGTGTCCTGATGTGCGTCGAACTGCACCAGAGCCAACGGGCCGTGGATGGCGGCATGCGCCTTGAGCAGCGGCCAGGTGACGAAATGGTCGCCGCCGAGTGAAAGCAGAAAGGCGCCGGATTTCAAGATCTTCGCCGCTTCGCGCTCGATCGTGGCAGGCGCCTTCTGGTGATTGCCGCTGTCGAGCAGGCAATCGCCAAAGTCGATCACAGCAAGCTGTTCGAACAGGTCGCGCGAAAACGGATATTGCGGATCGTTGTCGAGGATGGCCGAGGCGCGGCGAATCGCCTGCGGTCCGAAACGAGCGCCCGGCCGATTGGTGACCGCCGCATCGAAGGGAATGCCCCACACCACTACATCGGCGCCCTTCACGTCCTTCGAATATTTGCGCCGCATGAACGACAGCGCGCCGGCATAGGTCGGCTCAAACGACGCGCCTGTCCTGGAGCGGGTGGTGAAGGCGTGATCGATGGTCCTTGGCGGCATGAAGCGATCTCCTGTGCGTCGACGCGCAACCTTATTGGACATAATTCTCAGAATTGCGACCCCTGCGGAGGATCACGGCCATTCGATCCGGTCACAAATCCTTGCTCGCCAGGCGAACCCCGCATGGCCGGCCCGGAGATTGCCTGGTAAATAACCGAAAGTAGCCGCCAACGGCTGCTTCGGCCGGCATTGATCTGATTTTCCTGCGTTTGCGAAGCCGGCTTCGTTCACCTGCCTGTCACGGGCATCGCTTAACCGGGGTGCGATCCCGGTACGGAGCGATTCTCGTGCGAACGACTTGTCTCATGCGAACGATTTGGCTGAGCCTTCTGCTTTCCGCGGCGCTGGTGGTCTCCCTTTGCCAGGCATCGGCAGGCGAAACGCGCGCCAGGCAGATTCTCGACCGCTTCGAGCACGCCAACCAATGGCGCGACCATGTGATGGTGGCCGCGCACCGCGCCGGCGGCATGCAGGCCGGCAAGACGCTCTATCCCGAAAACTCGATCGCCGCCGTCGAGGCGTCGATCGCAATGGGCGCCGAAATCGTCGAGGTCGACATCAGGCGCTCGAAGGACGGAGAATTCGTCGTCATGCATGACAGCTGGCTTGACCGCACCACGACCTGCAAGGGCGAGGTGGTCAACCGCACATTGGCCGAACTCAAGACCTGCCGATTGGTGATCGAAGGCACCGGCGCCATTACGGGCGAGACGGTCTCGACGTTGCGCGAGATGCTGGTGGCGACCAGGGACAGGATTCTCGTCAACCTCGACAACAAGCTCGACACCGGAAGCCTCGCCGGCATGGTCGCCGTCGCCCGCGATCTCGGCATGGCCGAACAGGTGATCGTCAAAGAGAACCTGTGGAATGCGGAGAGGATCGCCAGGGTCAAGGCTGCCATGGCCGAGATCGGTAGCGGCTTCCAGTTCATGCCGATCATCGCCGATGACGCGGTTCGCGACGCCATGTTTGCCGAGGAAGTCAGCCGGGCCTTCCCGATGCGCGCAGTCGAGATGATCAACTGGCGCATGGGATCAGAGACGCTGACGGAGACCGGCGGCCCGCTGTTCAGCCCGCGCATGCGCGCGCTGGCGGTGAGGGGCGACTGGCACATCTGGGCCGACACCTATGCCATCGTCAACAAGCCGGGCGGCTTCCTCGCCGGCGGTCGCGGCGACGAGCTGGCGGTTGCGGCCAGCCTGCCGCGCGAGACTTATGGCTTCTGGGTCGAGCGCGGCGCCACCATCATCCAGACCGACGAACCGAAGGCGGCCATCGGTTGGCTGGCGGCGAACGGTTTTCGCGTACCCTACGCCGGTGAGAAGCGCCCGGCCGAGCCGGCGAATACGGCCAGCATTAACTAACGCCGGGCACGAACCGGAGCGATTGCGGCGCTACGCGTGAGCGGGGACATTGCCGGCGATACTGTCCAGTTCCTCGATCGCATCTTCGGGCAACGCGAGATCGCCCGCGGCGAGGTTCTCCCTGAGATGCGCGACGGAAGACGTGCCTGGGATCAGAAGAATGTTGGGCGCGCGGCGAAGCAGCCAGGCGAGCGCGACCTGCATGGGCGTGGCGCCGAGGCGTGCGGCGACCTTGGACAAGGTCGACGACTGCAACGGATTGAAGCCGCCAAGCGGGAAGAACGGCACATAGGCGATGCCGTCGCGGGCGAGATCGTCAATCAAGGCATCGTCGCCCCGATGCGCCAGATTATACTGGTTCTGCACGCAGACGATCTTGCAAATCCTGCGGCCTTCCGCGATCTGCGCAGCGGTGACGTTGCTCAGCCCGATGTGGCGCACGAGGCCCTGTCGCTGAAGCTCGGCGAGCGTCGCAAGCGGCGCCTCGATCGACCCTTCGGCGGGGCCATGCGCGTCGAACATGATCCGAAGGTTGACCGCCTCCAGCACGTCGAGCCCGAGATTGTGCAAATTGTCGTGCACCGCCTGGGTGAGTTCTTGGGCCGAGAAGGCCGGCAGCCACGATCCGCCCTGGCCGCGCCTGGCGCCGATCTTGGTGACTATAACGAGGTCGTCAGGATAGGGTGCGAGCGTTTCGCGGATCAACAGGTTGGTCACGTGCGGGCCATAGAAGTCACTGGTGTCGATGTGATTGACGCCTTGTGCAACGGCTTCGCGCAGCACGGCCAATGCCGTGTCGTGGTCCTTTGGTGGGCCGAAGACGCCGGGCCCTGCGAGTTGCATGGCGCCGTAGCCGAGCCGTCTGACTTTGCGGTCGCCGAGGATGAATGTGCCGGACTGGTCGATACTGGACATGGTCTTTCTCCTTCAGGGATGGCGCATAGATAGACGCTGTCCGATCCAATGATAATTGGGTACAATCCGCACAGGCTGTGCGGAATGACGAACAATGAAGATCGATCTCGGGGATCTGAACGCTTTCGTGGCCGTAGCGCGCGCCAAGGGTTTTCGCGATGGCGCCCGCGCCAGCGGCGGCAGCGCGTCGGGGTTGAGCGAGGCCGTGCGGCGCCTGGAGACGCAGCTCGGTGTCAGGCTGCTCAACAGGACGACCCGTAGCGTCGTCCTGACGGAGGCCGGCGAAGGCCTGCTGGCGCGGCTCGGTCCAGCCTTGACCGAGGTGGAGTCGGCTCTCGACGTGGTGAACGGCTTTCGCGACAGGCCGGCGGGCTTGTTGCGCCTCAACGTGCCGGTCAGCGCGGCGCGGCTGGTCCTGCCCAGCATCGTCCCGCGGTTCCTTGCCGCCTATCCCGGCATCCGGCTGGAGGTGATCGCTGAGGAAAGCTTCGTCGATGTGCTGGCGGCCGGCTGCGACGCCGGCATCCGCTACGACGAGCGGCTGGAGCAGGACATGATCGCCGTGCCGATCGGACCGCGCGTGCAGCGCTTCGCAACCGCCGCCAGCCCTGCCTACCTGGATCGTCATGGCCGGCCGCAACACCCGAGCGACCTGCTCGGCCACGCCTGCCTGCGCGGCCGCTTTGCCAGCCGTGCGATGCCGCCGTGGGAATTCGAGCGCGACGGCCAGGTGGTGCGAGTCGACCCGACGGGGCCGCTTCTCGTGACCCTGGGCGGGGCGACGGACCTCAAAGTCGACGCAGCCATCGCCGGCACCGGCATCATCAGCCTGTTCGAGGATTGGCTACGCCCTCACTTCGAGAGCGGGGCGCTCGAACCGCTGCTTGAGCCCTGGTGGCAGAGCTTCTCCGGGCCGTTCCTCTATTATCCCGGCCGGCGCCTCGTGCCGGCGCCGTTGCGGGCGTTTATCGACTTCATCAAGGCCTGAAGTCTGCCACGATGCGAGCGAGCCGCGCCTGCCGCCGGTGATTGGTGCCGCCATTCATGGAAAAGGCCGCCCGGAGGCGGCCTTTCGGTAGCGTGTAATTGCGCAGCGCTTAGCGCTTGGAGAACTGGAAGCTCCGGCGGGCCTTCGCCTTGCCGTACTTCTTGCGCTCGACGACGCGGCTGTCGCGGGTCAGGAAGCCGCCCTTCTTGAGTACGGCGCGCAGCGCCGGCTCGTAATAGGTCAGCGCCTTGGAGATGCCGTGGCGCACGGCACCGGCCTGGCCGGAAAGGCCGCCGCCGATGACGGTGGCAACGATGTCGTACTGGCCGGCGCGGTTGGCGGCGATGATCGGCTGGTTGAGGATCATCTGCAGGACCGGACGCGCGAAATATTCGGCGAACACCTTGTCGTTGACGACGATCTTGCCGGAGCCGGGCTTCACCCAGACGCGCGCGATGGCGTTCTTGCGCTTGCCGGTGGCGTAGGCGCGGCCCGATTTGTCGAGCTTCTGGACATGGACGGGTGCTGCCGGCTGGGTGTTGGTGTTGCCGGTGGCAGTTCCGAGTTCTGCGAGCGAGGAAAGCTCAGCCATCTTACGAAACCTTCTTGTTCTTGGCGTTCAGCTTGGCCACGTCGAGGACAACGGGCTGCTGGGCGACATGCGGATGTTCCGTGCCTGCATAGACGCGGAGATTCTTCATCTGGCGTCGGCCGAGCGGGCCGCGCGGGATCATGCGTTCGACGGCCTTTTCGACGACACGCTCGGGAAAGCGGCCCTCGAGCAGCTGGCGCGCGGTGCGCTCCTTGACGCCGCCGGGGTGGCCGGTGTGCCAGTAATAGACCTTGTCGGTGAACTTCTTGCCGGTGAACACCACCTTGTCGGCATTGATGACGATGACGTTGTCGCCGTCGTCGACGTGCGGGGTGAAGGTGGGCTTATGCTTGCCGCGAAGATGATTGGCGATGACAGTGGCGAGACGGCCGACGACGAGACCCTCGGCGTCGATCAGCACCCACTTCTTCACCACATCCGCAGGCTTCTGCGAAAAGGTTGCCATGGATTGTTGCTTTCGGTTCGGACCTTCCCCCATTCACGAACGACAAGGGAAGGCGTTTCTTGTTGCTTGGATTGGCAAAAGGCACTTGCTGTCGCCAATAACAAAACGGCGGCCTTTGCGGGCCGCTGCTTCGTCACGGTTTATAGGGGAGGGTGGTTATCGCGTCAAGGCGCATGAAATGATTGCTGGAAGATAAACTTAAATGAAAACAAGGATTTGAGTTAAAGGTATGATTTTACCACATCGCGATTTTGGCCCTGTGTCAGGTGAGTTCAGTGCTTTGCCTCGATTTCCTTGCGAGCTGCGCTGGAGAGGAATGCCGATCGCGTTATGCCTCGGTCGCGCGCTGCGGCGTCGATCGCCCGCAAGACGCCGCGCTCGAAAGTTACATTCGCCCTCACGACGGCGCTGTCATTGTCGATGAGTGGTACCGAGACCAGATAGCCTCCTTCAGCAAGTGCTTTGCGTACATCCGCAAGCGCGACGATCGCCTCATGGCTGGACGGTTCGGGAACAGGCATGTCCTCCGCCCACAGTTGCAACGCTTCGACTGCATTCGGAACGATGTCTTCCGCCTCGTCCGCGGCTGAAAAGCAGCCGGGAATGTCGGGAAAGCGAATGCCGAACGCGCTGTTGGGATCTTTATCGACCAACGCGAAATAGTTCTTCATCTCAGCCTCCAAGACGCTTCAGGTCACCTATATCCAGCCCGCTTGTTTGGCGATGGCGCGAGCTGTACCGGTTGGTAGATCCTTCTCCGGATGCGGAACGATCAACACGATCTCCCCCTTTCGAACCTTGTGATGCGAGCCGCGTACGGAAACCGGCTCGAAACCATCATCCTTGAGACGCTTCACGATTTTGCGGCTGTCACGCTCAAGCAAAGATCACCTGTGCGCACATATATACACATCAATAAAAAATTCAATAGAAAGCATCAGGCCGGTACCCGCCTTGGCGGGATCGAATAGGTGCCCGTTGCGTGCGCTACCGTGTGTCTCTCAGGCCCGGCGACGATGTCGATATCGAACACCATCAGGCTCTTGCCCAGCTTCAGGATGCGGCAATGGCCGTCGATCGGCCCGGCCTCGGCCTTGCGGACGAAATTGATGTTGAGGCTGGTGGTGACCGAAAGCGCATCCGGTCCGGCATGCGATAGCACGCAGACATAGCCCCCTATGTCGGCCAGCGTGAACAGCGCCGAACCCGACACGGTGCCGCCGGGGCGCAAATGGCGCTCGTCGGCATTGAGTCGCACGATACAGCCGCCTGAAAACACCTCCAACGCCTCATAGAAGGTGAACTGGTCGTTGAGCTGCGGGAAAACGGTTGCCATCAGCGTGTTGATTTCGGCAGCCGTCAGCATCGGCTGGAGATTGCTTTGGGCACGCATTTCAGTCTCCCGGTTTTGCGCCCTGCTTGTATGAACGCGACGTGGCGTTTCTGGCAACGGCCATTCATTAGGGCAGAAGCGGACGAGGGAGTTGGACGAAGCGAGACGGCATACTAGATGAGTTCATCGCCGATGCGGAATCGGAGAGGAACGATCATGGCCGAAATCGTCGCCATCAAGCCTGCCGTTGCCGAAGGGCCGGTCGTCTCCAGGCTGGACAACGGCGTGGTGCGCCTGACGCTCGCCAATCCGCCGGCCAACGCTCTTTCGCTTGCAATGATGGCGGCGCTGACGGCGGAACTCGACCGCGCCAAGGCCGACAAATCCGTCCGCGTCATCGTGCTTGGGGCGACCGGCAAAGTGTTCTGCGCCGGGCACGACCTCAAGGAGTTGAGCGCGCACCGCGACGATGCCGATCGCGGCAGGGCCTTCTTCGAAAAGACGTTTTCCGCCTGCGCTTCACTGATGCAGGCGATCGTTCGCCATCCTAGGCCGGTGATCGCCGAAGTCGATGGCCTGGCGACAGCGGCCGGATTGCAGCTGGTCGCCAGCTGCGACCTCGCCATCGCCTCGCACGAGGCGACCTTCTGCACGCCTGGCGTCAATATCGGCCTGTTCTGCTCGACGCCGATGGTGGCGCTGTCGCGCAACGTCTCGCGCAAGCACGCCATGGAGATGCTTTTGACCGGCGAGACGATCGATGCGGCAACCGCCAAGGAATTCGGCTTGGTCAACCGTGTCGTGCCGCGCGAATATCTGAATCAAATCGTCACCAAATACGCGCAAACCATTGCCTCCAAATCGTCCTTGGTCGTCAAGATCGGCAAGGAAGCGTTTTATGAGCAGGCCGAGATGGGGCTGGCCGAGGCCTATGATTACACCGGGCGCGTCATGGTCGAGAACATGCTGGCGCGCGATGCGGAAGAGGGCATCGGCGCCTTCATCGGCAAGCGCCAGGCGGAATGGCCGGAGGAATAGGAGGCGGATATGGAACCGCGCATCTCCATCATCACCATCGCCACGGACGATCTCGACCGCGCCGTGCGCTTCTACGAGGCGATGGGCCTGACGCGCCATGTCGGGATCACCGAGGGCGTTGCCTTCTTCCAGATGGGCGGCGCCATTCTCGGCCTGTTCCCGCGGCAAAGCGCCGAAGAGGATTCGGGCGTTACCTTCTCCAAGGCGCCGTCGGCGGTCTATCTCGCCTACAACACCCGCTCCGACGCCGAGGTCGATGCAGTGCTGGCGATGGCCGAGAAAGCCGGCGGCCGTATCGTCAAACCGGCTGGCCGCGCATTCTGGGGCGGCTGGTATGGCTATTTCGCCGATGCCGACGGGCATGTCTGGGAAGTCGCGCACAATCCGGCCTTTCCGATTGCGGAAGACGGAACGATCTCGCTGCCGGGCTGACGAGGTTCCCCTCTGGCCCATTGCAAGCCACTTGCTCGGCTGTTGGCACCTCACTCCGAAGCGCTGTATGACGAGGCATGAACCACGACGCCTACGACAACGCCTATATCGCCGGCATCCTTAATTCGGTGAAGACCATCGCCATGGTCGGCGCGTCGGCCAATGACGTGCGGCCGAGCTACTTTGTGCTGAAATATCTGCTCGGCAAGGGGTTTTCGGTGTTCCCGATCAATCCCGGCCAGGCCGGCAAGGAAATCCTCGGGCGGATGACCTATGCCAGGCTGGCCGATGTTCCAGAGCCAATCGACATGGTCGACGTCTTTCGCGGCTCCGTGGCAGTGCCGGGCATCGTCGAGGAGGTGTTGCGGCTCGATCCGCTGCCGAAGGTCATCTGGATGCAGCTTGGTGTGCGCAATGACGAGGCCGCCGCGCGCGCCGAGGCCGCCGGCATCAAGGTGGTGATGAACCGTTGCCCCAAGATCGAATACGGCAAGCTGTCCGGCGAGATCGGCTGGACCGGCGTCAATTCCGGCGTCTTGTCGTCGAAAAAGCCGCTGATGCGCCCGGGATTCCAGAGCTTCGGCGTTCGCCAGAAATAATCTTCCAGTTCTGCCGTATTTTTCCGCCAGCCCCGCCGCCGTTATCACGGGGAAGGGCATTTTCTTCTTTGCATTCGGAGCCGGGCTCCGCCAAGAATGCGGCGCGCTTTTCAGAAGGTTCAAAGGGAGGTTTTCGATGGCCCGCACGCCCGGTTTCAACACGCTCGCCGTCCATGCCGGCGCCAAGCCGGATCCGGCGACCGGCGCGCGAGCGACGCCGATTTACCAGACGACCTCCTTCGTCTTCGACGATGCCGACCATGCCGCCTCGCTGTTCGGGCTGAAGGCGTTCGGCAACATCTATACCCGCATCATGAACCCGACCCAGGCGGTGCTGGAAGAGCGCATCGCGGCACTCGAAGGCGGCACGGCAGGCCTTGCGGTCGCCTCCGGCCATGCCGCGCAGGTGCTGGTCTTCCACAATCTGATGCAGCCCGGCGACAATTTCGTTTCAGCGACAAAGCTTTACGGCGGCTCGATCAACCAGTTCGGTCATGCCTTCAAGAATTTCGGCTGGCAGGTGCGCTGGGCCGACACCAATGACATCTCGAGCTTCGAGAGCCAGATCGACGGCAGGACCAAGGCAATCTTCATCGAAAGCCTGGCCAATCCGGGCGGCGTCTTCGTCGACATCGAGAAGATCGGCGACGTTGCCCGCAAGCACGGCCTGCCACTGATCGTCGACAACACGCTGGCCTCGCCCTATCTGCTGCGGCCGATCGAACATGGCGCCGACATCGTCGTGCATTCGCTGACCAAGTTCATCGGCGGTCACGGCAATTCCATCGGCGGCGCCATCGTCGACGGCGGCACGTTCGATTGGTCGAAGTCGGGCAAATATCCGATGCTGTCGGAGCCGCGCCCCGAATATGGCGGCCTCGTCCTGCACGAAACCTTCGGTAATTTCGCCTTCGCCATTGCCGCCCGCGTGCTCGGGTTGCGCGATATCGGCGCGGCGATTTCGCCGTTCAATGCATTCCTTATCCTGACTGGCCTGGAAACCTTGCCGCTGAGGATGCAGCGCCACTGCGACAATGCGGCCGCAGTCGCCGGATGGCTTTCCAATCATTCCAAGGTCGCCTGGGTGTCCTATCCCGGCCTGCCTGACGACAAGAACAATGCGCTGCAGAAGAAGTACTCGCCGCTTGGCGCCGGCGCTGTGTTCACCTTTGGGCTGAAGGGCGGCTATGCGGCGGGCATCAAATTCGTGGAAGCGCTCGAATTGTTCTCGCACTTGGCCAATGTCGGCGACACCAAGTCGCTGGTCATCCACCCGGCATCGACCACGCATCGCCAGCTTTCCGACGAGCAGAAGATCAACGCGGGGGCAGGGCCGGACACAGTCAGGCTTTCGGTCGGTATCGAGGACGTCAACGACATCGTCGCCGATCTGGAACAGGCTCTCGCCAAGGTTTGATCGCCATGACCCCGCCGAAATTTCTTTCAGTCGGCGTCGACACCGTCGAACCGGAACTTGGCGCGCCGGCGCCGGATCGCCTGATTTCGGGCGATCCGAAGTTCCGCACCTGGAATGTCGAGGAACAGGACGGCGGCCTTTATGCCGGCGTCTGGGAAGCGACGTCAGGCAAATGGCGCATCGAATATGATGAGTGGGAGTTCTGCCACATCCTGTCAGGAGTTTCGGTGATCGCCGAAGACGGCGGCGATGCGCGCACTGTCAGGGCAGGCGACAGCTTCGTGCTGAGGCCGGGCTTTAAGGGCAGCTGGGAAGTGCTTGAAACGACTCGCAAGGAGTATGTGATCAAGCTTTGATCACCCCTGCGGCTGAGCCTGCCGGGCCGAATGCTCAAAAGCGCACGGCGAGCGTTTCCAGCCCATGGAAATGATAGGTGTCGCGCAAGCGCGGCTGTTCGGCAAGATGCAACTGCGGTAGCCGGTCGAACAGGGTTTTCAGCGACACCTGCAATTCGAGCCGGGCGAGCGGCGCGCCGATGCAGAAATGAATGCCGGCGCCGAACGATACGTTCTTCTGGTCGGCGCGGCCCGGCCTGAAGGCGAAGGGCTCGGCGAAGGCCACCGGGTCGTGATTGGCCATGCCGAGCAGCAGACCGATTGTCTCGCCCGGCTGGACGACGATACCAGGCCCGGCCTCGACCTTCTGATAGGCGTAGCGCGTGAACATGTGCAGCGGCGCGTCGAAGCGCAGGCACTCTTCGATCGTCGCGGCTGTTGCTTCCGGCGAGGTGAAGAAGCGTCGTGGGTCGCCGCCTTGTGCAAGGATCGAGCGCACCGCATTGCCGGTCTGGTGGACAGTTGCCTCATGGCCGGCATTGAGCAAAAGGATGGCCGAGGATACCAGCTCGTCCTCCGACAGTTTCTGGCCGTCCTCCTGTGCCGCAATCAGCAGCGACAGAAGATCCTCGCCTGGCCTCTTTCGTCGCTCGGCGACGTAGCCACGCAAAAAATCCGAAAAGTCCTGCGCCGCGCGATTGGCCGTCTCTTCGGTCTTGCGGGTGCGGCCGTGCATGTACATGGCGACCATCCGATGCGACCAGTCGAGCAGCTGCGGCCCCATGTCGACCGGCACGCCGAGCATCTCGGCAATGATGGTGATCGGCAAGGGAGCGGCGAGCGCCGGCAGCAGGTCGACTTCTCCTGGTTCGAAACGGTCGATCAATTCGTTGGCCAGCGCCTCGACGCGCGGCCTGAGCCGCTCGACCTGGCGCGAGACGAAGGCGCGGTTGACCAGCGTTCTGAGCCGTGTGTGGACAGGCGGCTCCAGCTCCAGCATCGAATTGGCCTCGACGCCGTCGAATGCGCTGAGATGCGTACGGTCCTGGCCGATGCCTCGGCTGTCCGGAATGCCGGCCGGGTTCTGGCGGCCGAAGCGGCGATCGCGCAGCAGACGGTTGACGTCGTCGAAGCCGCCAAAGCACCAGAAGCCAAATTCTTCCCAGAAGAAGGCGTTCGATGCACCGTGCAGGAAGGCGTAGGCTTCGTATGGATTCTGGAAAAAGGCCGGCTCGTGCGGATCGAGCCGCAGGCTGCGCGTGGCTGGATCAAAGGCAAGGTAGGGCGGCTTCAATTCGGTCATGCCAGATCATTAGCGCGGCTTGCCAGTCTGGTGCCAGACCGTATGTTGGCCCTGCCGTGAGGTGAGCCGCCGAAGCGATTGCGGAAGGACAGTTTTCATGAATGTGATCGTGGTCGGTGCAGGCATTGCCGGACTTTCGACGGCGTGGTCGCTGGTCAAGGCTGGTCACCTCGTCTCGATCGTCGAGCAGGGATCAATCCCCAATCCGCTCGCCGCCTCCGGCGACCACCATCGCATTATTCGCCGCGCCTACCGCGCCGGAACGGGCTACGGCCGGCTGATCACCGAAGCCTATGAGGCCTGGGACGAGATGTGGGCCGATCTCGGTGAAAGCCATCTCGATCCGCGCGGCTTCATCTGTATTTCGCGCGAGCCGGGAGATGAGGCGGAGGAATACCGCGAGGGCATGGAAGCGGGAAATTACCCGTTCGAATTGGTCGAGCCGGACGCCGCGGTCGAACGCTGGCCGTTCCTAGAACCTGGTTCATTCCGCTATGCATATTTTTCGCCGGACGGCGGCGCGCTGCACTGCCGCAAGATCGCTTCGGGCCTCGCCACGTGGCTGCGCGCGAACGGCGCCAATGTCTACGAAAACAGCAAGGTCGCCGAGATCGACGCCGACGCCGGACAGGTCGTGCTTGCGAGCGGCGAAACGATGCAGGCCGACTGGATCGTCGTCGCTGCCGGCGCCTGGGTCCTGAAACTGTTCCCGGAACTGGACGGCGAACTGAAAACCTGGCGCACCGCGCTCGCCTATGTCGAACCGCCGGCGGATTTGAAAGAAACGTGGCAGGCAGCGCCTGTCGTCCTCGACATTGGCGGCAGCGTCGACGGCTATGCAATCCCGCCGACAGGTGGCGCCGGCATGAAATTCGGCTCGGGCCTGCACAGGGTGCCGACCAGCGATGCCGACTGGAACCGCCAGCCGGTGCCGGGCGAAGGCGAGGCGATCCGCAACCTGTTTTCGCCGCCGATTGCCCGTATCGAGGAGTATAAGGTTACCGAAGTGGTCACCTGCGCCTACACCTTCACCGTCGACGAGAAGTTCCTGGCCCACCAGAAAGGCAAATGCCTGGTCGTCTCGGCCTGCTCCGGCCACGGCTACAAGTTCGGCGCGGCAGTCGGCAGAAAGGTTGCGGCCTGCGTCGGCAATGGCGATGTCGACGGCCTGAAGAAATGGCTCAGGGCCGAGGCGCCCTGAGCGCCTAGTATCGGCAATGCCTCGGAATATGCACGCGCCGCCAGCTCGACGAACCCTCCCTGACCACCACGCGGCGAGCCACTGTCTGATATGACGCCGGAATGTCGATGATGCGCCGCTGCTCCGGCCGCACCAGAACCTCTTCGGCGACGCTCTCGTATTCGGCGGGGAGGACAACGCGCCGCCGGCGTTCCGGCTCAACCACGACGATTTCGGCCACTCGTTCATAGCGTGCCTTGTGCCTGACCTTGCACAGCACCTTGCGGCCGTGGATGATGCGCCATTCCCAGGAATAGCCGCCGTCAGCAACCCTCACGGCGCGGTAGATGGTGCGGGTGATGGCGGGCACGATCTCGTAGCTGACACGCACCGGCGCGATCTGCACCACGCGCTCGCGCGTTCCGTAGATTGGCGCCTCGTATTCCACCTGCTGGCCGGCTGGGCTGACGAGCACGTCCTCATAGACCGTGTCGTAGACGGCCGGCCGGTTGACCTGCTCGTAGCATTCGACCGCGCGTCCGCCGGCAGCCGTTTCGGACGCCATGCCGAGAACGGTAATGCCGGTAAGGGCCGAGGAAGCAGCTTTCCTGATCATCGCACTCCCCCTGTTTGAACTGCATGAAGCGAGTTCAACGTTGAATTGTAGGGTAAGCCGTGGCTGGAAAAAGCGGTTTCACCACTTTTCGTTAAGCGATGCGGTTAAGAAAACGCTAAACGCCGGCCAGGCATGAGCGACCTTCCGACGGCAGGAGAGGGCTGCCGGCACGGCGACGGGCGAAACTTGCCTTGGAAACCTTGATTCGACTTAACCGGATGGCTAGGAGAGGCGGCCTTGCGCTAGGGTGAGCCGGCATCCTATTTACACAATAACGATCCAGAACCGATTCTGCCCGATTGCAAATCTCCGGCGCCGGAATCCCATCCTCAAAAAGGGATAGTCCATGAAGAACCCCGTCGAAACCTACATGAACCTCGTTCCGATGGTGGTCGAACAGACCAATCGCGGCGAGCGGGCCTACGACATTTTCTCGCGGCTCCTCAAGGAGCGCATCATTTTCATCACCGGCCCGGTCGAGGACGGCATGGCGACGCTGGTCTGCGCGCAACTGCTGTTCCTCGAAGCGGAGAATCCGAAGAAAGAAATCAACCTCTATATCAACTCGCCCGGCGGCGTCGTCACCTCCGGCATGGCGATCTACGATACCATGCAGTTCATCAAGCCCGCCGTGTCGACGCTCTGCATCGGCCAGGCCGCATCGATGGGTTCGCTGCTCCTGACTGCCGGCCACAAGGACATGCGCTTTGCTACGCCGAATGCCCGCATCATGGTCCACCAGCCTTCCGGCGGCTTCCAGGGCCAGGCCTCCGACATCGAGCGCCATGCCCAGGATATCATCAAGCTGAAGCGCCGCCTCAACGAGGTTTACGTCAAGCACACCGGCAAGAGCTACGATGAGATTGAAAGAACGCTCGACCGTGACCATTTCATGACTGCCGACGAGGCCAGGGATTTCGGCCTCATCGACAAGGTCATTTCGTCACGTGAGCCGGTCGAAGGTATTGCCTTATAGTCCCGCGGTGGCCCTGCGGTGGCAATGAGTGGCGGGATTACGCGCTTTTGGCGCAGCTTGCGGCATTTCGGCCACAATTGGCTGTTCCCTCGACGGGTGCAATTGCCTACGTTAAGGCTATGTTGATTTTCGACGGCTTAGCTTTGCGTGGGGTTGTTCGAATCATTGCCCCGTTTTCCGATTTGTGTTTCGTACGGAATGCGTTGCGGGAGCCGGGGCACTGGCGGCAGCGGATTCCCGCGATAGATTGAATATGCGCCCTTTCAACCAGACCATCGGCGGGCGGCCATGAAAGGACAGGAAAATGAGCAAGGTCGGCAACAACAGCGGTGATTCCAAGAACACGCTTTATTGCTCGTTTTGCGGCAAAAGCCAGCACGAAGTGCGCAAGCTGATCGCCGGGCCGACGGTGTTCATCTGCGACGAATGCGTCGAACTGTGCATGGACATCATCCGCGAAGAGAACAAGACCTCGATGGTGAAGTCGCGCGAGGGCGTGCCGACACCGCAGGAAATCCTCAAGGTTCTCGACGACTACGTCATCGGCCAGCCCTACGCCAAGCGCGTGCTGTCGGTGGCCGTCCACAACCACTACAAGCGCCTCGCCCATGCCGGCAAGAACAACGATGTCGAGCTGGCGAAGTCGAACATCCTGCTGATCGGCCCGACCGGCTGCGGCAAGACGCTGCTGGCGCAGACGCTGGCCCGCATCATCGACGTCCCCTTCACCATGGCCGACGCGACGACGCTGACCGAAGCCGGTTATGTCGGCGAGGACGTCGAGAACATCATCCTGAAGCTGTTGCAGTCGGCCGACTACAATGTCGAGCGCGCCCAGCGCGGCATCGTCTATATCGACGAGATCGACAAAATCTCGCGCAAGTCGGACAACCCGTCGATCACCCGTGACGTATCGGGCGAGGGCGTGCAGCAGGCACTTTTGAAGATCATGGAAGGCACTGTCGCCTCCGTGCCGCCGCAGGGCGGCAGAAAGCATCCGCAGCAGGAATTTCTGCAGGTCGACACCGCCAACATCCTATTTATCTGCGGCGGCGCTTTCGCCGGGCTGGACAAGATCATCTCGGATCGCGGCAGGAAGACCTCGATCGGTTTCGGCGCTATCGTCGCTTCGCCCGAGGATCGCCGCACCGGCGATGTTTTCCGCCTGGTCGAGCCTGAGGACCTCTTGAAGTTTGGCCTCATTCCCGAGTTCGTCGGCCGTCTGCCTGTCTTGGCGACGCTGGAGGATCTCGACGAGCCGGCACTGATCCAAATCCTGACCGAGCCGAAGAACGCGCTGGTCAAGCAGTATCAGCGGCTGTTCGAGATGGAAAATGTCGACCTGACCTTCCACGAGAACGCGCTCTCGGCCATCGCCAAGCGCGCCATCGAGCGCAAGACCGGCGCACGCGGCCTGCGTTCGATCATGGAAGCGATCTTGCTCGACACCATGTTCGAGCTGCCGGCACTGGAAGGCGTGCGCGAAGTGGTTATTTCGGAAGAGGTGGTGTCAGGCAACGCCAGGCCGCTCTACATCTATTCCGAGCAGAAGGAGAAGAAGGGCAACGTCAGCGCCTGACGTGAGCCGGCAATGGATTTTTCTGAAACGGCGCCGCGGGGCGCCGTTTTGCTGTCGCATACCGCGCATGGCGCCGCGTGCTGAGTGCGGATTGGAGGTACGGACCGTGTTGACCCTTGATCTTTACCCTCAGTGCCTCCAACTAGAGGCAGAAGGCCGTGGTGCCGAATTCTGTGCTGTAAAACTCCCGTCACAAACGGTGGTAGGCGGAACGATCCTCGGTCGTTAATATGAGATTCGCGGTTGGCCGATTGGCGGCCGCGACATGAAAGGTTGGACAATGGCCAAATTATCCAAGGCTCCCAGCGACGGCGTCTTCGCAGTCCTCCCACTGCGCGACATCGTGGTGTTCCCGCACATGATCGTTCCGCTCTTTGTCGGGCGTGAAAAGTCGATCAAGGCGCTGGAAGAAGTGATGGGTCAGGAAAGACAGATCCTGCTCGCGACCCAGATGAATGCTGCCGACGACGATCCGGAGCCCGATGCGATCTTTGACATCGGCACGCTCGCCAATGTGCTGCAATTGCTGAAACTGCCGGACGGCACCGTGAAGGTGCTGGTCGAAGGTGCCTCGCGCGCGAAGATCGTCGCGTTCACCGACCGTCCCGACTTCCATGAAGCCCGTGCTGCGGCGCTGGTCGAACCGGATGAGGAAGAGGTCGAGGTCGAGGCGCTGGCGCGTTCGGTGGTCACCGACTTCGAGAACTACGTCAAGCTGAACAAGAAGATCTCGCCCGAAGTGGTGGGTGCCGCCAGCCAGATCGACGACTATTCCAAGCTCGCCGACACGGTCGCTTCGCATCTTGCCATCAAGATCCCCGAGAAGCAGGAAATGCTCGCCACGCTGTCCGTCAAGGAACGGCTGGAAAAGGCGATGGGGTTCATGGAAGCCGAAATCTCGGTGCTGCAGGTCGAGAAGCGCATCCGCTCGCGCGTCAAGCGCCAGATGGAGAAGACACAGCGCGAATACTACCTCAACGAGCAGATGAAGGCGATCCAGAAGGAGCTCGGCGAGGGCGAGGACGGCCGCGACGAGGCCGCCGAGATCGAGGCGCGTATCAAGAAGACCAAGCTTTCCAAGGAGGCCCGCGAAAAGGCGGAAGCCGAACTGAAGAAGCTGCGGACGATGTCGCCGATGTCGGCTGAATCGACCGTGGTGCGCAACTATCTCGACTGGCTGCTGTCGATCCCGTGGGGCAGGAACTCCAAGGTCAAGCAGGATCTGGCCTTTGCCCAGAACGTGCTCGATACGGATCATTTCGGCCTCGACAAGGTCAAGGACCGCATCGTCGAATACCTCGCCGTGCAGAGCCGCCAGAAGAAGCTGAAGGGGCCGATCCTGTGCCTCGTCGGACCTCCCGGTGTCGGCAAGACCTCGCTCGGCAAGTCGATCGCCAAGGCGACCGGTCGCGAGTTCATCCGCATGGCGCTGGGCGGCGTGCGCGACGAGGCCGAGATCCGCGGTCACCGGCGCACCTACATCGGCTCGATGCCCGGCAAGGTCATCCAGTCGATGAAGAAGGCGAAGAAATCCAATCCGCTCTTCCTGCTCGACGAGATCGACAAGATGGGCCAGGATTTCCGCGGCGATCCGTCATCGGCTTTGCTCGAGGTGCTCGATCCCGAGCAGAACTCGACGTTCATGGACCATTACCTCGAGGTCGAATACGACCTGTCGAGCGTGATGTTCGTGACGACGGCGAACACGCTGAACATCCCTGCGCCCTTGATGGACCGCATGGAGATCATCCGTATCGCCGGTTATACCGAGGACGAGAAGATCGAAATCGCCAAGCGTCACCTGATGCCCAAGGTGATCCGCGACCACGCGTTGCAGCCGAAGGAGTTCTCCGTCGGCGAGGACGCGATCCGCGGCATCATCCAGACCTACACCCGTGAAGCGGGCGTCAGGAGCCTGGAGCGCGAGCTGATGAAGCTCGGGCGCAAGGCGGTGACCGAGATCCTGAAGACGAAGAAGAAGACGATCAACATCACGGCGGACAATCTTGCCGATTACCTTGGTGTTCCGCGCTTCCGCTTCGGCCAGGTCGAGAGCGACGATCAGGTCGGCGTGGTCACCGGGCTCGCCTGGACGGAAGTCGGCGGCGAGCTGTTGACGGTGGAAGGCGTCATGATGCCCGGCAAGGGCCGCATGACCGTGACCGGCAATCTGCGCGACGTGATGAAGGAATCGATCTCTGCGGCGGCCTCTTACGTCCGCTCGCGGGCCATCGATTTCGGCGTCGAGCCGCCGCTGTTCGACAAGCGCGATATCCACGTCCACGTGCCGGAGGGCGCAACCCCGAAGGACGGACCGTCTGCTGGCGTGGCGATGGCGACGGCAATCGTTTCGGTGCTGACCGGTATCCCGGTCAGGGCCGATGTGGCGATGACCGGCGAGATCACGCTGCGCGGAAGGGTGCTGCCGATCGGCGGCCTTAAGGAAAAGCTGCTTGCCGCACTGCGCGGCGGCATCAAGAAGGTGCTGATCCCGGAAGAGAACGCCAAGGATCTGGCGGAGATTCCGGAAAACGTGAAGAGCGGCATGGAAATCATTCCGGTCTCACGCGTCGGTGAAGTGTTGCGCCATGCGCTGGTGCGTATGCCGGAACCGATCCAGTGGGTCGAACCCGTTAATGCGCCGGCCGTGGTCGATGTCGCAGACGAAGCTGGTAAATCGCTGGCGCATTAGCGCTTGCTAAAGTTGCAATGCACAAAGAGAGAGCCGGGCCTTGAGCCCGGCTTTTTCATGTGAAGAACCGCAGATTTCCGGGCTTTTTTCAACTTTCTTGGCGCTTTTCGACTTGGTTGCCGGGGCGCTTCTTTCTAAAGTCCGTTTCCTGCCGGATGAGTCGAGTGTTCCGGTTTTCTCATGGAAGGGAATTTTTATGAACAAGAACGAACTGGTATCCGCTGTCGCCGATGCCGCGAGTATTTCGAAGGGTGACGCGCAGTCGGCGGTTGATGCGGTGTTTTCCGTCATCACCGGCGAACTGAAAAAGGGCGGCGATGTCCGGCTTGTCGGCTTCGGAAATTTCACCGTGTCAAAACGCGCCGCGTCGACCGGCCGCAATCCGCAGACCGGTGCGGAAGTGAAGATCCCGGCGCGCACCGTGCCGAAGTTCTCGGCCGGCAAGGGCCTCAAGGACGCGGTCAACTAAGCGCCTCCTTAAGTCTTTCAGAGAAAAGAAGAACCGGCATATCCGGTTTTTCTTTTCTGTTGGAAAGGGCGGCGCTACGCCGTCGGCGCGTCCGTGCGCATCAAGCCTTCTTTCTTGAGATCGGCCCAAAGCGCCGATGGCAGCTTCGCGTCGAGCAGCGAGCGATTGCTTTCGACTTCGCCAGGCCGCTGGCCGCCGGGGATTACCGAGACGACGGAAGGATGCAGCAGCGGGAACTGCAGCGCCGCCTCGATCAGGCGCGCGCCGTGGCGCTTGCAGACGGCCTCGATACGGGTGACGCGGTCGATGATGTCCTGCGGCGCCTTCGAATAGTTGTAGTAGGCGCCGGGCTTCGGCCCGGTTGCCAGGATGCCGGAATTGTAAGGCCCGCCGAGAACGATGCCGATGCCGCGTTGCTGGCATAGCGGCAGGAAAGACTGCAGCGCCTCCTGCTCCAGCAGCGTGTAGCGCCCGGCAAGCAGGAACAGATCGAAATCGCCGCGCTCGGCCAGCGTCTGGGCAACCTGCCACTCGTTGATGCCGCCGCCGAACGCCTTGACCACGCCCTGGTCGCGCAATGCCAGCAATCCATAGTAGCCGGAACTCATGAATTCCTGGATGCGCTGGTCCGAGGCTTCCTTGCTGCCATGCGTGAAGATGTCGACATCGTGCACGAAGAGGATGTCGATGCGGTCGACACCGAGCCGTTCCAGCGAGGCCTCGAAGGAGCGCATGATACCGTCATAGCTATAGTCGTAGACCTCGCGGCGCGAAGGGGTGTCGAAGAATTTGCCGATGCCGGTGCGCTGATCCGGCGGACAGGCGCGCATGATGCGTCCGACTTTACTGGACAGCACGTAGTCGTCGCGCTTCTTCGAACGCAGGAACGGATTGAGCCGCGTTTCGGCTAGGCCTAGCCCATAAAGCGGCGCGGTGTCGAAGTAGCGGCAGCCGACCCGCCATGCCGCCTCCAGCGTGGCATTGGCATCCTCGTCTGAGACGGCGCGGTAGAGATTGCCGAGCGGCGCGGTGCCGAAGCCGAGCTCGGTGAAGATGATGCCGCCATTGCCGATGCGGTCGAAATGCCGTGTCTTCATATACAGTCGTTTCCTCATTTGCGATTTGCCGTGACACTATCACGGCTGTGGCACATCAAAAGCACTGCGTGTCGTTGGACACCGATTTTCGCGGTGATAGCATGAATGAAAACAAGCTGTTCGGGGCCGATGTGACTGACATATTCAAGTGGTTCTCCGGCAACTGCAAGCTGGTGCAAATGTCATGAGGGACGCCGGCGAAAACCTGTTTGGGATTGCGCTGAACGAGCTTGGTACCGTTCTGGAACGTATCGACGAAAGCCGCATCGACGCCGCTTGCGCCATCTTGGCGGGCGCGAGAAAGATCGTCACCTATGGCTGCGGCCGCGAGGCGCTGCAGGTCAAGGGTTTTGCCATGCGGCTCTATCACCTCGGTCTGCCGGTTTCGGTTGTCGGCGATATGACGACGCCGCCGCTGGGCGCGGGCGATGTCTTCCTCGCCAGTTCCGGCCCGGGCGAGACCTCGACGGTGCTGACTTTGATGCGGGTAGCGCGCGAGGCCGGTGCCACAGTCCTGCTGCTCACCGCGCAATCCGACAGCACTGCCGCGAAGCTGGCCGACTTCACACTGCATATCCCGGCTCAGACTATGGCCAACGACCAGGGCCCGGAAAAGACGTCCGTGCTGCCGATGGGCTCGGTCTTCGAAGGCGCGCTGTTCGTTCTCTTCGAAGTGATGGTGCTGAAGCTCCGGGACCTGACCGGCGTCTCGCCTGAAGCGATGCGCGCCCGCCACACCAATATGGAGTAGTTGTCATGCGGTACGAATTGATGCTGCCGCACCAGATCCGCAAGGCGATCGTCGAGAACCGGCCGGTCGTGTTGCCGCTCGGTGTGCTTGAATACCATGGCGAGCACATGGCCGTCGGCATGGACACGCTGGCGGTGATCAAGAGCCTGGAGCTGTTCGAAAAAGAAGCCGAGATCGTCATTCTGCCGCCCTTCTATTACGGCGCGGCGAGCTATGCGGTTGCAGCACCGGAGGGCAGTGGTTCGGTGCAGGTCGGCGGCAATGTGCTGGCGCCATTTGCGGAAGAATTGTTCTACAGCCTGCTGCGTATCGGCTTCCGCAACATCCACGCCATCATTCACCACCAGACCGAAAATTTTGCTGCCGGCATGCCAACCGATCTCGCCTTCAAGGCCGCCGGCCGGCAGGCGATCTTCCGCTTCCTGGAGAAAGAACGTGGCGAAGGCTGGTGGGGCTCTGCGGCGATGGCCGACTATTATGCCGAGCACGCCGAGGGCAGCAATTTCTTCAACTGGGTGCAGGTGCATCCGCTGATGCCGGCTTCAATGCACACCCAATACCCGTTTGACCATGCCGGCATCGGCGAGACGTCGCTGATGCTGGCGTTGTGCCCGGAAGCGGTCGATGCCGACCGCTTCGCCGACAACACCGGCTGGTACACGGCAAGTGCTTCCGAAGCCTCGGCCGAATTGGGGCAAAAAGGGATCGCCATGATCCTCGATCATTTGCGGGCAACCCTTTCGGGTTAGCGCGGTTTTCCCTCTCCCCTTGTTGTTCCCTTGTTGTGGAAGAAGGGAAGGCTGGCGCACTTATTTCACCGCGCCCGCCGTCATGCCCATGATCAGGTAACGCTCGAGCGCGATGCCGATAACGGCGAGCGGTGTGATGGCCGCGGTGGCGAGCGCTGCCATCGACCACCAATTGATGCCTTGTGAGCCGGTCTGGCTCGCCACCATGACAGGGATGGTTTTGGCGTCGGTCGAGGTCAGAAGCGCGGCGAAGAAATACTCGTTCCAGCACAGCACCATCGCCAGGATGAAAGCGGCTACCATGCCCGGCAGGGCGATCGGCATGACGATGCGCAAGAAAGCGCCCCAAATCGACAGGCCGTCGACGAGTGCTGCTTCCTCCAGTTCTACGGGAATGGAATTGAACTGGTCGCGCATGATCCAGATGACGATCGGCAGCACCATCAGCGTATAGAGCAGGATCAGCCCGACGCGTGTGTCGAGCAGGCCGACTTCCCGGTAGAGCACGAGAAAGGGCAAGGCCAGTACCACCGGCGGCAGGATCAGCTGCGACAGGAAGAAGAAGGAGATGTCCTCGTTCCTGAACCAGGCGAACTTGTAACGATAGCGGGTCAGCCCGTAGGCGGCGAGGCTGCCAATGACGATCGCCAGGCTCGAGGCGCCGACCGAAGTGATGACCGAATTCATGAAGCGCTTGATAAATTCGTCGCGAACCGTCGACGTCCGAAAGATCGAGTCTGGAGAGAGGCCTAGTGACCGCCAGCCTTTCCAGTCGGGCTGGAAGTCGACGAACGGAATCAGATGGCCCTGGGTGACGTCGACCGCGGTCTTGAACGAAGTGGTTATCGTCCAATAGATCGGGAACAGACAGATGAAGGCCCAGAAGATGAGCGCGCCGTAGATGAAGACGCGGTGGGCGACGAAGCTCGCCGGCGAACGAATTTCGGAAGCTGCATAGTCCGTGGTCTGAACGCTCATCTTGCCGGCCCGATCAGTTGACGTTGCGCACGAAGCGGCTGGCGAATTTCAGCAGCCAGGTCACGAACACAATGATGATGATCAAATAGGCCATCGCCAGCATCGTGCCGTAGCCGACATTCGATCGATCGCGATATTCGCGGTAGATGAAGCTCGACACTGAATCGGTCGCGCCGCCCGGGCCGCCGGAGGTGACGGTGATGATGATATCGGCGAGCTTCAGCTTGAAGATAATGCGCAGGATGACTGCCGTCACCGACACCGGCAGCATCAGCGGGAAGGTGACCTGCCAGAAGGTCTGCCATGGGGTGGCGCCATCGACACGCGCCGCCTCGAGCACTTCGCGCGACATCGCCTGCAGGCCGGCGAGCAGCATGATCATCATGAACGGGATGAAGGTCCAGGCGTCGAGCACCATGATCGAGATGCGGGCGGTGATCGGGTTGGAGAAGAAGGCCGGGTTTTCCCAGCCGAGATGGCGCGCCAGCGTCGCGGCCGGCCCGAAGCGGTATTCCATCAGCGACTTGCCGATCATCCACGACACCGCGACCGGCGACAGCATCAGGGGCATGAGAAAGACGACGCGGAAGAATTTTCGTGCCCTAATCTGCGCGTTGAGCAGCAGCGCCAGGCCGAAGGCGATGACATATTCGACCAACACCGCCAGCACGTAGAGCACCATGTTGAACAGCGCGTTGCGATAATAGGCGTCGTTCAGCATCTGCCAGAAATTGTCGAGCCCGTTGAACTGCCGTCCGCTGAAGGAACTGAGGTTCCAGTCGGTCAGCGCGATGTAGAAGCCGAACAATGTCGGGAAGATTACCATGGCAATGGTGAACAGCAGCGCCGGCAGCAGGAACAGCGCGCGCTGGCCGTCCTCGCCGCGCGTCAGCACCTGGCCGATGCCGAGTGCGACACCCCACAGCACATAGGCGTAGACCACCGGCCGCCAGTTCTCGAACCCGACGGTGTCGACCTCGCTCTTGTAGAGGATTTGCAGCGTAATCACCGCCAGAAGGCCGAGCGTCGCAGCAACCATCAGCGCCCAGCCAAGCCTTTTGCGGCTCCGCGATATCAGGTCGGATGGCACGGCGCCTGCCGGCCATTCACTTGTCGACAAAGTCTGGTCAGCCAGGGTCCGGTCAGCCACGCGTCTTGCCTGTTCACAGGAGGCTCGATGACCGGCCGAGCCGGTCGAGGCCAAGTCGGTCAAGGGGAGGTCCGGCGGCTGTGCGCCGCCGAACCAGGTTCACGATCTCAGCCTACACGCCGAGCGAGGCCTTGTAGAGCTTGATCTGGTTGTCACGGCCGATCTGGTCGGTCAGCTTCTCCCAGGCGGCTGCGATGGCGTCGGCGCCTTCCTGCGCCTTCATCTTGCCGGCAAAAGTGTTGGCCAAAATGTCCTCGGCGGCGCTGTAGTACTGGAAGATGCCGGGGATGCGTGGCTCGATCGCGGCGTTGGGATGGTTGTAGCTGTCGGCTTCCGACTTCAGATACGAGGTGATGAACGCCTCGTCGTAGCCCGCCGCCACCCATTCCGGAATGTTGAAATGCGAGTTGCGATAGGGCTGGAAACCCGACGGATAGGCCGCGCACCAGAGCGACAGGTCCTTGCCGCCGAGATGGGCAGCGGCCGACCATGCCGCCTTCTTTTTCTTTTCGTCGCTGTCGACACGCTCCATGACATAAACGCCCCAGCCGAGATAGGCGCAGTTCGGCGCATGGTTCGGCCCGCTGGCCAGCTTGTCCCACTGGCCGGTCTTGGAGTTGTAGACATCGTCCGAGCCCGGCAGGATCGAGAAGCCGGTGACGTCGCCGACGACCGAGGAGTCGTTTGTCTTGACGTTCGAACCAACGTCGCCCCACCAGGTGACCATCGAACCGGTGCCTGCCAGGAATTGCTGGAAGGCGGTGGTGTTCGGGTCGGCGTTGATCTGGTCGGCAGGCTCGGATGGCAGCGCATCGATGACGTCTTGGATCGCCCGCACCCATGCCGGATTGTTGATGCGCGGCTTCATCGTGTCGGCGTCGAACAGCCAGGCCTTGTCGTCGGGATGCTTGGCATAGGCGCTGGCGCGGCTGCCGAGGAAGTAGAAGCCGAAGCCGCCCCAGGGCTTCGGCGCGTCGAGATAGCCAAAGACGTCCTGGCCCTTCACCTGCTTGCCCTTGAGGAACTTGGTCACCGCCTGCACCTGCTGCCAGGTCTTCGGCACGCCCCATTCGCCTTCACCTCCGCCGTCCTTCCAGGCCTTGGCGAGGTCGGCATCGGCGAACACGTCGGTGCGATAGTTGAAATTATGTGCATCGCCGTCGACGGTCACGCGGTACTGCTTGCCCTCCCAGGTGCCGACTGGCGGCTGCAGATAGGCCACGACGTCCTTCATGTCGATCTGGTCCTTGACCCAGTCCGGCATTTCGGAGGTGAGACCCTTGCCGCAGACGTCGCCTTCGAACGGTGCTCCCATCTCGATTATGTCGAAATCGACGGTGCCTGTCGCGATCGACTGCTGCAGGCGGGCGTTGTAGTCAGCCTGCGCCAGGTCGATCCAGTTGATCTTGGCGCCGGTATAGGTCTCCCACGGCTTCAGAAAGCCGCGAAACAGCACATTGTGCAGATTCTGGTTGTTGAGGCCCATGAAGGTGAGTTCGACGCCGGCGAATTCGCCTTCCTTGACATTGGCCTTGGTGGCTCCCAGGCAAAGCTCGCCGACCTGCTGGAAATCGGCATCGGTCGGCTGACCCTTGCCGACGCCCGGAATCTGCAGGATCTGCGCGCGCAGGTCATCCGCGGCCGCGGCCGGGCGCGTCAGGGCGCCAAGCCCGGCGCCAGACGCCGCGGCGAGGGCGGCCATGCTGGCCGCTCCCTTCAGCACGTCGCGGCGGGTGGCCCCGGCGCGGACAAGTTGGTTATAAAGGCTGACTTTCATCTCGTTCCTCCCAGAAGGTCAATCGTGAATTTGGTTCAGATGATGGAGCGCCGATTATGTTCCCCAACGACAGCGACTCCGTAAATAGCGGCCCGAATTCTCCCTCCCGCGACGCTTGGCATTCAGTACCGGACAAGCGTACCGGTGCGCCCGGAACAGGGTCATAAGCCGGACACTGTCACTATTCGCACAACGAAGTGCGGTGTCAACGTGAATGGGTTTTTTATCTATAAGAGACCGACTTGCCCTCGCCGTTTGCGTTGTTTAGCTTCACGGCAACCAAAGGGGGAATGATGGCTCAAGTCGCGATCCGCAATGTGGCCAAGGCGTTCGGAACCGTCAAGGTTCTGCACGATGTCAGCGTCGACATCGCCGATGGGCAGTTCGTGGTGCTGGTCGGGCCTTCCGGCTGCGGCAAATCCACGTTGTTGAGGATGGTAGCGGGGCTGGAGACAGTCTCCGGCGGCACCATCGCCATCGGCGAGCGCGTCGTCAACCATTTGCCGCCGGCCAAGCGCGACATTGCCATGGTGTTCCAGAACTACGCGCTCTATCCGCACAAGACGGTCGAGCAGAATATGGCCTTTGCTCTCAAGCTGCGCAAAACCGACCCGGCGGTGGTCACTGAGCGGGTCAAACGGGCCGCCGACATCCTCGACCTCAATCCCTACCTCAAGCGCTATCCGCGCCAACTCTCGGGCGGCCAGCGCCAGCGGGTCGCCATGGGCCGCGCCATCGTGCGCAACCCGCAGGTGTTCCTGTTCGACGAGCCGCTCTCCAATCTCGATGCCAAGCTGCGTGTCCAGATGCGCACGGAGATCAAGGAACTGCACCAACGACTGAAGACCACCACCATCTACGTCACCCACGACCAGATCGAGGCCATGACCATGGCCGACAAGATCGTGGTGATGCGCGACGGTCGCATCGAGCAGGTCGGCGCGCCGCTGGAGTTGTTCGACCGGCCCGCCAACCTGTTTGTCGCCGGCTTCATCGGCTCGCCCTCGATGAACCTGCTCAGGGGGGTCGTGCGCAAGGGCGACAAGCCCGTCGTCGAGATCGCCGGGACGCCGTTCCCGATTGCTGCCAAGAGTGCCGTGGAAGATGGCCGCAATGTCGTCTACGGCGTGCGGCCCGAGCATCTCGAAATCCATCCAGATGGTGTTCCGGCGAAGATTTCGGTGGTCGAGCCGACCGGTTCCGAGACTTTGGTGTTCCTGCGCTTCGGCGAGGGCGAGATGGTGGCGCTGTTCCGTGAGCGCCACGACTTCAAGCCGGGCGACACACTGCACCTGAAACCGCGGCTCGACCAGGTGCATCTCTTCGACGCAGAGACCGGCAAGCGTCTCTGATTTCGCCCCAGCAAAACTTCGCGAGGAATACCATGCTCAAAGGAATCAATCCCCTGCTCAATGCCGATGTGCTGCAGGCGCTGCGGGCGATGGGCCACGGCGACGATCTGATTATCGCCGACACCAATTTCCCGTCCGATTCGGTGGCGCGCCAGACCGTGCTTGGCCGGTTGCTGCGCATCGATGCGCCGGCGGCCGACGTGGTCAAGGCGGTGCTTTCGCTCTATCCGCTGGACACCTTCGTCGACGACGCGGCCGCGCGCATGGAGATCGTCGGCAAGCCGGACGACATTCCCGCCGTGCAGCAGGAAGTGCAAAAAGAGATCGATGCCGCCGAGGGCAAGGCCTGGCCGATGATCTCGGTCGAGCGCTACGCCTTCTACGAACGCGCCAAGAAGGCCTATTGCGTCATCCAGACCGGCGAGCGCCGCTTCTATGGCTGTTTTGCCTTCCGCAAGGGCGTCGTGCCACCGGATGCGGAGTAGGGGCATGCCGGCGAAACCGATCGTCATGAAGCCGGTTGTCATATTGGGCGTCTTCGTCGCCGACACGGCCTACCGCGCCGCCCGCCAGCCGCGGATGGGCGAGACGATCCTGGGCACGTCCTTCACGCTCGGCCCCGGCGGCAAGGGCTCGAACCAGGCGGTGGCAGCCGGCCGGCTCGGCGCCGATGTCACCTTCCTTACCCGCCTCGGGGTCGACCCCTTTGCCGATATGGCGAGACAGACCTGGTCGCAGGCCGGCGTGAAGAGCGCCGTCATCGACACGCCGGAAAGCTACACCGGTGCCGCCTATATCTTCATCGAGGAGACGAGCGGCAACAACGCGATCATCGTCAGCCCCGGTGCGGCGATGCTGATCTCGCCCGCCGATATCGAGGCAAATGCCGGCCTGATCCGCGCGGCCGGCGTCTTCGTCACCCAGCTTGAGCAGCCGATCGAGGCGGCGATGCGGGCGCTGGAGATCGCGCGCGGGGCAGGGGTGACCACCATTCTCAACCCGGCGCCGGCGGCCAAGCTTCCGGACCGCATCTATACACTTTGCGACTATGTGACGCCGAACGAGACTGAGGCCGAGGAACTGACCGGCATCAAGGTATCCTCCATCGACGATGCCCGCCGTGCCGCCGACAGCCTGCTCGAGAAGGGCGTGGGCGCTGTCGTCGTGACGCTCGGCGAAAAGGGCGCGCTGCTGCACACGGCCGACCGTTCCGAGCATGTCGCTGCGGTCGCCGCCGGCCCGGTCATCGAGACCACCGGCGCGGGCGACGCCTTCAATGGCGGCCTGGCCGCAGCGCTGTCGAGCGGGATCGAACCCCTGCAGGCGGTGCGCTTCGCTTGCGCCGTCGCAGGCATTTCGGTGACGCGCCCGGGCACCGCGCCGTCCATGCCGACGCTGCAGGAAGTCGAGGCACTGCTCGCCAAGGGGTGAAGCCCGAGCGGGAGCGAATGGGTTAGACCCGGCTCTTGTCCGAGAAGCTATTGTCTTCTGGCTTGACCACAACAGGCGGGCAGGTCGATGGATGAGGATCAATGCCAGAATTCGAAAGGAATGGACCTGGACTGGGTCACGAAAGAAGATGATTTTTGACAAATCAACGTCGACATTTCTCCGACATCAAGGGCACGTGGCCCTAAGGAGAAATGGCGCGAGTGACGGGGCTCGAACCCGCGACCTCCGGCGTGACAGGCCGGCACTCTAACCAACTGAGCTACACCCGCGCATAGACGAGCACGTGTCAGCCGTGTTCGTCGTTGGGGCGGTGGATAAGGGGTAAGCCACCGGGTGTCAAGCGGACCCGGACAGCATAACAGCAAACAGGAGAAGGTTTTTTGACAAGCCGAACTTTGTTGCCGAAACCGGCTCCCGGCCAAGCCACTGGCCGTTCATTTGGCCTTGCGAAGCCGGTCCTAACTGCTTAAAGGTCCGGCCCGGAGCGGGCGATTAGCTCAGTTGGTAGAGCGCTTCGTTTACACCGAAGATGTCGGCGGTTCGAGCCCGTCATCGCCCACCACTTTCCATCGACGTGTTCATTCAGGCATTGTCTTTTTGCAATGTCCGGTTCACACGCCTGCACTGTCAGAAATCGTCCAACTGGCGGTTGGTAGACGCAACTATCTGGCATCCCTTATCATTTCTGCTTGATCGCCCCGCCGCATCGGAAAGACGCGGCGGGCTTCTTCGTTGCCAGGCACTGGTCTTCGCGATAATGTCGGCGTGGTTTGGAGGTCGGAGCGTGAAAGAATTCCCTCGGAAGCCCGACAATAACCAAGTAGCACGTGCTCGTCAGGCCACTGAACACGGAACCGCGCTGATTGAAGAGCTTCGCTACACGATCGCCCTATCGCGTCGGCTGATCGAGGCGTCACATTCGCTGGTGAAGAGGTCGCAGAGCCAGGGCAGGCCTCTCGAGAGTGATGGTATCGAGATTGGCTAACAGGCACGTGGTCTGTCGACGCTAAGGTCCCCCCGTAGTGCAGATGGACCCTTCGATACTGAGTTGTCCCGGCAAACAAACCAGCGATCGACGCAACTAGTGGTTTCGTGGTTGTTGCGGTATCTCCGCTGCCAAACGCTTCACAGTCCGGGGTGGGCGCATAAACAGTAGGACTTTGGTCTGATCGAACTTGTCTTTCCCATGGGACCTAAGTCTGATCTGCTGGCTCCTTGGGTGGCAAACGATTGCCGAAAGTTAAAGCTTACAGTAATTTAAGGGAGCACAAAAGAAAGCTAAAATCTTACTGCACATGGGCATGGGTGGGCGCGAAAATATTCCTGGATGGCTTGCGAGTCATCTTCCGGATGATGCGGTGATCGCAGGAGATCTCGCCGATAAGATATCTAAGGAGGCTGAAGGAAACCGGCTTCCGGGCGAACGGGTTGTGGAGACAACCCGTAGCGCAGAAGACACCTTCAAGAAGGAAAAAGGCGAACCGTATCGCCGCGCCACGATTGCGGGAATCTTGGCCAGCGGCTCATTCCTCGCGCTGTTGGTGTTAGCGATCTATCTGCTTTATGTGTTCTCGATCGTGGCCGGGGAAACGGTTGCGAATGTTCCCCTGCCGCCCACAGTGAACTAGTAGCCGCTCCGCCAACACTCGAATTAGCCCCGCACTGTGTTGATGCTGGTGACTTTCGTGTCTGCGGTGGAGCACGCGAGGAAGGTTTCGTTCCCGCGGCAAAGGTGTTCACACGGGGCAACTGGCTGCTGCAGAACGGCAGCATTGTACTTCCATCGGCCTCCCGGTTCTTTGCAACTTGGGCGATTGGCTTGTCGCAGATCAGCCTGCAATCGCCGGAGCGTGAGCAATCAGTTTCGCCACATAAACACAACGCTTCGATGAATCAGCGTCCTGCACCACCTCAAATCCAATCGCCTTATAGAACTTCAGCGCAGCATCCTTCTCCGGCATGACTTCGAGGTGAATGCCGGTCGAGCCGCTCGCGGCAAGGCGCTGCTCGAGGAACGCCATCGCGCGCCTGCCGATGCCTTTCCCGCGCGCTTGCGGCAACAGGTCGATATGGCCGTGCGACGGATAGGCGGTCAGCGCAGGCGGGACAGCGAAATCGGGATGATGGACCCGGTGCCGCGCCCAGTCGCTGCCACGCCAGCGCGAGCTGTCGGGTCCCGGGTCTGCCACGCGCCGCTGTAGGTCCGGGTACCAGTCTGATGCCAGGCTGGCATTGAAAGCGGCTGTTTCGGCTGCGCCAAGCAGATAGCCGGCCGCACCTGTCGGGCTATCGATAATAAAGGCCAGATCGGGTTCGAGGGCCTGGTAGGGAATGGTGTAGAGCAGGCCGAGCAGGTCCGGGTCGTCCTGTCGGCCGCTGGCGTCCTTGCCAGCATCGCCGGTCTTGAGACAGATCATCGCAAGTGCCGGATGATCGGCGGCGGTCGCCCGGCGCAGGAAGAAACCGCCGCCGAAATCGAGGATCATGGCGGTAGCAGCCGGAAATCCTTGCCCTCGGGCAAAAGCTGCCCGCCGTCGACGATGATGGTCGTGCCGGTGATGTAGCCGGCGTCATCCGAGGCCAGGAACAGGAAGGCATTGGCCACATCGCGTGGGCTGCCGAGACGGCCGAGCGGGATGGCGTCTTCCATGTTCTTGATGAAGGCCGCACCGCGATGCTGCTCTATGCCTTCGGTGAGGATGTTGCCGGGCTCGACGCCGTTCACGGTGATGCCGTACCCCGAGAATTCGAGAGCCGCCGAACGGATGAGGCCGTTGATACCGGCCTTGGTCGCCGAATAGTGGCCATGACCGGGGCTGGTGACGTGCGGGCCGGTGATGGAGGAGGTGAACAGCATGCGGCCAAAATGCTGTGCCTTCATCGGCACCAGCACCGCGCGTGCGGCGATGAAGCTGCCACGCAAGTTCACCGCCATGACCCGGTCCCAATCGTCGGGACTCGTGTTTTCCAGCAATTGCCAAGGATAGATTCCGGCATTCTGCACCATGATGTCGAGGCGGCCGTGACGGTCGAGCGCCAGTGCAACAGCAGCCTCGGCATCGGCCATCTGCGAGATGTCGGTGCGAATGAAGGCGGCGCCAAGCTCGTCCGCAGTCGCTTGCCCGGCCTCAACCTCGGTATCGGCCAGGACCAGCTTCGCGCCCTCCTCGGCAAAGCGCTGTGCGATCGCCTTGCCGATCCCGCGTGCGCTTCCGACGATCAGCGCGACCTTATCTTCCAGACGGCCGGTCATGCCAGCCTCTGGCGAATGGTCTGCTTGAATGCGTCGAGCAGCACGGCGGCGAGCACCAGCAGGCCGTGGATCACCTGGGTGAAGTTGGCCGGCAGGCCCATCAAATTGATCGCCGTGTTGATGGCCGAGAGCAGCAGCACGCCGGCATAGACGCCGGGCAAGGTGCCGACGCCGCCCTTCAGGCTGACGCCGCCGATGACGACCGCGGCGAAGGCATTGAACAACAGGCCGACGCCGAGATTGGCGGTTGCGCCGGAGGTGCGGATTACCAGCAGCCAGCCAGCAAGACCGGCAATGGCGCCGGCGAGAACGAAGGCTATGACCAGGTTGCGGTTGACGCGGATGCCGGCGCGAAAGGTCGCAGTCTCGTTGCCGCCGATCATGACCAGGTGCCGGCCGAAGGGCGTCTTGGCCATGATCAGCGAGAAGACGATGAAACAGGCGATGGCGATCCAGGCGGTCAGCGGCAGGCCGCCCAGGCGCTGGATGGCGAACCAGCGGATTGCCGGCGCAAGGTCCTGTGCCGACCGGCCGCCGGAAATGACCAGCACCAGGCCGCGCACCCAGATGTAGGAGGCCAGCGTGATGATGAAGGCACTCATCTTCACCTTGACCACCAGGTAGCCGTTGATGACGCCGATGAGGCCGCCGACGGCAAGGGCGATGAGCAGCGAAACCGGAACCATCAGCCATTGCGGCTGCAACTGGATGCCAAGGCCGATGCCCGACGAGCAGAACAGAATGCCGACCGCCATGGCGCTGAGCGCCGCCACCGATTCGACAGACAGGTCCATATGGCCGGCGATGATGACCAGCGCCAAGCCGATCGACATGACGCCGAGCACGCTCGACGCCTCGATGATGTTCGCGAAAATGCCGAGCTGAAAATAGTTCGGGATAAGGATGGAAAAGACCACCAGCACGAAGACCAGCATGAACCAGACGAGATTGTCGAGGATGAACTCGAGGGTTTGGCGCGTGCGGGGGTTCATCTCAGGATCCGGTTGGCGCCGACCCCGAAAAACCACCCGGTTTTCGGACTATCAGGCGCGGTTGAAAATTGCTGCAGCATTCCCGTGCGCGTCCATTCGAACGCACCGGAGCTGCAGGGCAGGGCTCCGGGCCGGCATGGCCCGGAGCTTCTGGTGAGTTCGCTATTCGACCGGCTTTATGGTTTCGGTCGGCGGCTTCATGTTGCCCCAGAAGGCCGGGTTATCGACGTTTTCCTTGGTGATCGCAGCGCCGGGGATCTTGATGTTCGGCCCCCACGCTTCCTTGGTCAGGGTCGATTTCAGGCCAAGCACATCATATTCGCCTGGCTTGATCTCCTGCTTGCTGACCACCTTGTCCATGAACATCGCGACCGCCGCAGCCTGAGCGTAGAGCGGCTGCTCGACTTCGACATTGAGCCAGCCCTTGCGGATCAGGTCGAGGCCGACCGGAGCGCCGTTCGAGCTCATCAGCATGACGTCGCCCGCTTTCTTGCCGGCGGCCTCGAGCGAGGCGACGGCGGCGACCGAAAGATGCGCGGCGTGGCTGAAGATCAGGTCGATGTCGGGGTTGGCGAGCATCTGGTCGGCAACGATGGTGCCGGCGTTACTGGCCTCCCATTGCATGGCCGGCAGCGAGATGATCTTGACGTCCGGGAACGCCTTCATCTTCTCCTCGAAACCCTTCTGGATGTCGAGCGTGTAGGGGTCGCCCGGATCGCCGAGCACCTGCAGGATCTTGCCCTTCACCGAGCCGTTCTTCGCGGTCAGGAGCTTTTGCGCCTGATCGGCGGCGACGTAGCCGATCTCGACGGTTCCGGCCACCGAGGTGAAGTCGGACGGGGTCGAGGTTATCTGGCGGTCGAACTCGACGACCGGGATGCCGGCGGCACGGGCCGCCTCGACCGACGGCTTCAGCGCATTGAAATCGACGGCGGCAAGGATGATCGCCGCCGGCTTCAGCGCGATGACGTCGTTCATCTGCGATTGCTGCGCGTCGGTCTTGTTGTCGGCGTTCAGCGTCTTCATCTCGTAACCGACCTGCTTCAGGAACAGTTCCAGCGCGCTCACCGAGCCGGTCTGGAACTCATCGAGCAATGTCGGCACCATGTAGTAGACGGTGCCCTTCGACTGAGCGAATGCCGGCGTGAGCGTGGCAAAGGCCAGTGCCAGGATACCGAAGACGGAAAGAAGTATTTTCTTCATGTCGTTCGCTCCTCTTGCGCCGGACCCCTCATTTGTCCCTCAGTTCGCCGGTCCGGCACCGGCGAGCGTCTCTCCGGTGATCATGTTGATCACCGCGTCGGGACTTGTTTTGTTGCGTGCGACATCGCCAGCCACGACACCTTGCCGGATCACCACGATCCGATCGGCGACCTGGAAGGCCTGTTGCATGATATGGGTGATGATGACGACGCCGATGCCCTGGCTCGCCACCTGGCGGATCATGTCAAGGCCGCGCCGCGTCTGCTCGACGCCGAGCGCCGCGAACGGCTCGTCGAGAAGCACCAGCTTGCCGCCAAAATGCACGAACCGATTGAGCTCGATGGCCTGCCGCTGGCCGCCGGAAAGATGCTCGACATTGGTGCGAAGCGAGGGAATGCGAGTGCCGGCGCTGGCCAGTGCCTTTTGTACCACCTGCTCCATCGCGCGCTCGTCGAGTACCGGAATGCCGAGAACCTTCCTGGTGATCTCGCGGCCCATGAAGAAATTGGCGACCACGTCGACGTTGGTGCAAAGCGACAGGTCCTGGTAGACCGTCTCGATCCCAGCGGCCTTGGCCTCGGCGGGAGATTTGGCCAGGAATTCCTTGCCTTCGAACAGCATGCGGCCGGAGGTCGGCTCGAGGCCGCCGGCAATGATCTTGACCAGCGTCGATTTGCCGGCGCCGTTGTCGCCCAGAAGCGCCACCACTTCGCCCTTGCCGATCGAAAAGCTGATGCCTTTCAGCGCTTCGATGGCGCCGTAATTCTTGGCGACGTTGTCGAGCACCAGCAGCGGTTCACTCATGCCGCGATCCCCTTGTTATGCAAGAGATCCCGACCGCGTTCGCGTTCGGCGGTGAAGATCTGGCCGAAGCGCGGCGAAAGCACCCCCGAAACGGCAAGTGCGGCGGCGCCGCGCAACACCGCATGCTGGCCGCCGCGTGCGACGCTGACGCGGGGCGTCGTGCGATCGCTTCGCGCCGAGACCGAATTGGGCAGGTGCGCGGCCGCGCCGGCAAGCCTTTCGAGCAGGTCGGTGGACGCCAGCCCGCCGAGGATGATGGTTTCGGGGTCGAACAGGTTTTCGATGATGGTGACGGCGTTGCGGAAGATCGGCGCAATCTCGCTCACCCACGCGGCGTCGGCGATTTTGCGGCGCCGCAGCGCCTCGAGCGAGAGATACCGTTCGAGGCAGCCGCGATTGCCGCACGGGCACGGCTCGCCGCCCGGCACAGCGGGAATGTGGCCGATCTCGCCGGCATTTCCCCAGGCGCCGCGCAATGCGGCCCCATCATGCACCATGACGCCGCCGAGGCCGACACCGAAATAGAGATAGTAATATTCGGAATACGCCGTCCCGAGGCCGTAGAGGCGCTCGCCGATAGCCGCCGCCGCCATGTCGGTTTCGAAAAAGGCCGGCAGCCCGGTTGAGGCGGCCAGCCGCTCGCGCAGCGCCACATCCTTCCAGCCGGTCATGGTGGTCGGCCCCACAAAGCTCATGGACTCCACGCCGAACGGTCCGGGCAGCGCCATGCCGATGCCGAGAACGCGGCCACCGGGCCGCAATGCCGTCAATTCGAGCACCATGGCGCCGATCAGCTCGAAAGCGTGGTCGGGCGTTGCATTTGGGGCTTCGCGGTAGGTGCTCTCGATAACATCGCCGCTTAGGTTGATCAGGGCGGCATTGATGCCCAGCGGGGTGACGTGGATACCGACGGCATAGCCGCCTTCCGGATTGATGCGCAGCGTCGCCGGTGGCAGGCCGCGCCCCTTGGGCTCTTCGCGGAGCGACAACACGTAACCGTGCTCTTCCAGCTCGCGAACGATAGTCGACACCGTCTGCACGGTGAGCCCGACGCGTCTTGCAATGTCGCCGCGGGCAATCGGTCCGTGAAGGCGGATGGATTCGAGCACGATACGCCGATTATATGGCCGCCCGAACTCCTGATTGGTTCCCCGCAGTGCCATGCCTTGTGCCCCCGAGAGAGGCTAGACTGGCACCGAAGATTTATTCAGTCAAATGGAATTCAAAAATAAAATTGACCAGCCCGTGCAGAGCGAATCTGGCGTCATGCCGAGCCCGAAGGGAGCAGCCCGGCTCCCTAGAGGTACCGCTCGACCTTCTTGCCGATGGTCAGAAACCGTAGCGGATCGATTGCCTCGCCGTTGTGGCGGACCTCGTAATGCAGATGCGGGCCGGTTGAGCGGCCGCTGTTGCCGGTCTTGCCGATGATGTCTCCGGTATCGAGCTTCTGTCCGACGGCGACGTCGATTTCGCTGAGATGCCCGTAACGCGTCACAAAACCGTTGCCGTGGTCGACCTCAATCATGCGGCCGTAGCCGCCGTTCCAGCCGGCCTTGACGACCACGCCGGCTGCCGTGACCTTGGCCGGCATACCGACCGGCGCCCTGAAATCCATGCCGGAATGCAAGGCGGCCGTTCCGAGGATGGGATCGGTGCGCACGCCGAACGGGCTGGTGACGCTATGGCCGGGCGCGGGGTTGGCGAGCGGCAGCCGCCGCGCTTCCTTTTTAAGATGATCCAGCGCGTCAAGAGCCTCGTCCAACTCCTTGACCTTGCTGTCGAAGACCAACGAGCTGTCGAGTGGTATCAGCGGGCCGCCGACGTCGCTCTTTTCGAATTCGCTGTCGACGGGCAGGCCTGCGGCCTCGAGCGCCTGCGAGATCGCGTCGGCGCTCTTGTAGGCATTGTCGGCAAGTGTGGCGATGCGGGTAAGCTGCTGGCTCTCGATGGCCTTCAGCGAGTTGTTGATCGAGACGAAGAGCTTGTCTGCCCGGTCGGCCGCGCTTTCGCTCGGCAGCGGATCGGCGCGGGTCGACCACAGTGAGAACGGCCTGGTGTCGTCAACGCCCACAGGAGCGGCAAGGGGGGCAGCAAGGCTGGCGACGGAATAGGCCATCGGCTGGATGCTGCCTGTCGCGTCGGCATGTTCGTCCGGCTTTGCCGTCGGCACGGGCGGCGTTGCGACCTGGTTTTCGGCTCGTTCGAGGATCGGGCCGAGGCGGCCGTGACGCAGGCTGAGCTGGCTCTGTCGTTCCAGCAGCTCGCTGACCTTGGTTTCCATCAGCTGCTGATCGAGTAGCTGGCGGCTGGTGATGCGGTCGACCTGGCTGCGCAGTGCGGAGATGCGGTCTTCGTAGGCCTGCTGCATGCGCGCCTGCCGCGCCGTCGTGGCGCCGATCAGGTCGTCGCGCAGCACCAGATAAGACGTCGCCAGCAGGTAGCCAATGACGATCGCCGCCAGCGCCGAGCCGCAAAATGCCGCAAGCCACGGGCGTATGGTGAAATGCCTTATCTGGTCGCCCCGGGCGATGATGACCGTGTGGGGCTCTTTGCGTCTGCCGAAGACCGCTGACTGACTGGCTACGTTCACGGGACCAAGCTTTCGTTACGACACCAACGACGAGCCTGATTACACATTATTAGGGTTAACAAAGTTTTGCCGGATCGAACGACAGGCAAAGGTCTTCGCGCAAAACGGGTATCGAATTGCGGCGGCCTGGCGCAGATATCAAAGAGCGCGAACCGCGTTCAGCACCTCTTCGGCGTGCCCCTTGACGCGGACGTTGCGCCAGATCCTGGCGATGCGCCCGTCGCGGCCGATCAGGAACGTCGCCCGCTCGACGCCCATATAGGTGCGGCCGTAGAGCTTCTTTTCCACCCACAAATAGTAAGCCTCGATCACTTTGCGCTCTTCGTCGGCAACAAGATCGACGCTCAGATCGTACTTCGCCTTGAATTTGTCGTGTTTCTTGGCGCTGTCCGGCGAGAGCCCGATGACGACAGCACCGGCCTTTTCGAACTCTGGCTTCAACTGCGAAAAGCCGATCGCCTCGTTGGTGCAGCTTGTGGTGTCGTCCTGTGGGTAGAAATAGAGTACGATGGGTTTTCCCAGCAATGCGGCGAGGCTGAGTGAACCGCCGCCGTCGCGCGGAAGATCGAATTGCGGCGCAACATCGCCCACGTCGAGGTCAGCCATACCGATGCCCTTGTTTGAAGTTACGCGCCAGGCTGCACCGATATAATGTCGAGCGGGGATTCGTCCACGATCGAATTCGTTTCAACGGAAGATTGCGTGGATCAGGAGCTACCGCAGCACGAGAAGATCAGGTTCAGGCGTGACGAGATCACCGACCTGGGAACCTTTCCGTCCGCGTGCCGCGTCCCGCCGCTCGGCCAGGCGTCGATCGGTCGCGGCGTCCGTTTGATGGCGCGGCTGTTTGCCGGCCTCGTCGCCCTTGTGCTGCTGGTTGCCGCCGGCGTCTACGCGATCGGCGTGTCCGGCTTCGGCTCGGAGCGGCTTCGCGCGGAAGCCGAAACGGCAATCGAGAAGTTGGCAGGCTTCGATGTCGACGTTGCCGTCGGGCCGGCCCGGCTGACGCTTGACGGGTCGAGCTTCATTGCGCTGCAGGTCAGCGACGTCAGCCTCAAGACCGCCGACGGAAAACCGATGGCCGACGCCGGCCGGGTCCGCTTTGGCATCCGGCTGATCCCGTTGCTTTCGGGCGAGGTGCGGCTGACCAGCGCCCGGATTTCCGACGCGCACATCGTCATGGCGGCAATGCCGTCCGGCGGTGACTGGACGGCGGAGCTGCGCAACCAGGACGGCCTCATCGATCCGGAAAAACTTTCCGCCGCCGTCTTCGCCAACCTCAACCGTGCGCTCGATGCGGTGCGCGAGGATTCGATGCGCCAGATCGATCTGCGCAACGTCGAGCTGGCACTGCCCGAGGCCGGATCGGTCGAGTCGGTCACCATCGCCGACGCCTCAGTCTCGCAATCGGGACCGGGAAGCATGGAGTTTTCATCCGACGCGGATGTCGACGGCAGGGCGCTCACCATCGCCGCTTCCGCCACCCGCGATCCGGCGACGCGACGCATCACCACGCTGGACGCCAGCATCCAGGCAGCGGACGCCGACACTGCGGCAGGTGGCAAATTGGGTGCGATCGCCTTGAAGCTGGCGGGGTCGGAAGGAACCGGCGACAACGGTTCGCGGCTGACCGCTGCCCTGTCGCTGACCGGATCGGTGCTCGATCTCGGTTCGCGCGGCCTGCTTCCGGCCGATATCGATCTCGATGCGACGCTCGTCGCCGGGTCGAACAAGATCCAGGTCGACAGTTTGCTGCTGAAAACCGGCCGCTCGACCTTCGATTTCGCCGGTTCGATCGGGCCGAAGCCGGCTACCGGCACAGCCGGCGAGGAGCCATCCTATCGTTACGACCTCACCAGCGACGGTTCGACCCTGGCGCCTTCGGATTCGCCGGAGCCGGCGCTCAGCTTCATCGCCCGTATTGCCGGCGTCTACCAGCCGACGAGCCAAAAGCTGATCGCCGAGCAGATCGGCGTCCGGTCCGGACCCGGCAGCGAAGTGCTGGGCACGGCTTCGGTTTCATTCGTCGCCAACCAGGCGCCGGGCATATCGGTGGCGCTCAATGTCCACGACATGCCGGTCTCGCACGTCAAGCAATTATGGCCGTGGTTTTCGGCGCGCAATGCCAGGCTGTGGGTGCTTAAGAACCTGTTCGGCGGCCGCGTCGCCAATGGCAGCCTGCAATTCCAGGTCGTGCCCGGACGGCTCGGCAACGGCGTGCCGCTTTCCGCCGATGAAGTGTTCGGCCGTTTCCAGGTCGAAGGATCGCGCTTCGATACGGCCGGCCGCATTCCGCCGATCCGCGATGCCGTCGGCGTTGTCGGCTTCCACGGCAACGACGTCGACGTCGCGCTGTCCTCGGGCAGCGTCTATATGCCGAGCGGCCGCACCGTGGCGGCAAGCAACGGCACGCTTACCGTCAAGGCGGCGAACCATCCGCCGGTGATCGGCGCGCTCGACATCGATGTCGCCGGCGAGGCGCCGGCAATCGCCGAACTGGCATCGTTTGACCCGATCAACGCCATGCGCCATGTCGGCCTGCTGCCGGACGACCTGTCCGGCACGGTGACCGGCCACGTCAAGGCTGATATTCCGCTGCAGTCCGGTGTCGACTCGTCCAAACTCGATTGGCTGGTGGCGCTCGACTACAAGGACCTGTCGCTGGGCAAGCCGTTCGAGGGCCAGACGGTCAGCCGAGCCGACGGCTCGATCACGGTCGCGCCCGACCGGGCGGTGATCTCGGCCAAGGCACTGCTCAACGGGATTCCGGCCGAGCTCGACCTGATTGAGCCGCTGCGGGATGGCGGCCCGCCGCGCAGTCGTAAAGTAGCGCTGGTGCTCGACGACAAGACGCGCGCCAGCGCCATGCCTGGCCTGTCGACGCTGCTTTCCGGAACCATCAAGGTGGCGATCGACAAGAGCGGCGCCGGCAACCAGAACGTGTCGGCCGACCTGACCAATGCCAGGCTGGACATTCCCTGGGCCGGCTGGAGCAAGGGCCCCGGCATTCCCGCCAAGGTCGTCTTCGCCATGGCGAAGACCGGCGACACCACGACGCTGTCCAATTTCGAACTCGACGGCAAGACCTTCTCCATCGACGGCAGCGCCGTGCTGGTTAACGGCACCTTGTCCTCGGCCCGCTTCAGCAAGGTCACGTTGAACAGGGGCGACGACGTCGCCGTCTCGGTGAAGCGGTCGGGCAAGGCCTATGCGGTCGAGGTCAGCGGCAGCGCGTTGGACGCACGCTCGCTGATCAAGCAATTCACGTCCGATGTCGATACCGCCACCAAGACCACCGGCGTCGATGCGATCTCGGTCAGCGCCGACGTCAGCTCCCTGACCGGCTTCCACGACGAGGTGCTGTCGAATTTGAAGCTCGACTACAGCGCCGCCGGCTCCAGAGTGAACGGGCTCAAGGTGAGCGCCACCGCAAGTTCGGGAGCCGCGATCACCGTGAGCAACACGACCGGCGGCGGCCTGCGAACGCTCAACATGAAGTCGGCCGACGCCGGCGCCATACTGCGCTTCCTCAACATCTACGAGCACATGGAAGGCGGCTCGATCACGCTGGCGCTCACCGGGGCTGCCGACGGGCCGATGAAAGGCCAGGTCGACGCCAGGAATTTCGTTGTCGTCAATGAGCCGAAGCTCGCCTCGATCGTGTCGACGACGCCGGCTGGCGACAGCCGCAGCCTCAACGAGGCGGTCAAAGGCAATCTCGACACGTCGAGGGTGAAATTCGAGCGCGGCTTCAGCGAGATCGACAAGGGCAGTGGCTATCTGAAGCTGCGCAACGGCGTGCTGCGCGGCTCGCGCATCGGCACCACCTTCCAGGGCACGCTCTACGACCAGAACAACAACATGGATATGACCGGCACGTTCATGCCGGCGTACGGCGTAAACCGCATCTTCGGCGAACTGCCGCTGATCGGTGCGCTGCTCGGCAACGGCCGCGACCGCGGCCTGATCGGCGTCACCTACAGGCTCAAGGGCAACGCCAACAAGCCTAACCTGGAGGTCAATCCGCTATCGGTGATAGCGCCCGGGATTTTCAGGTCGATCTTCGAGTATCGGTGAGGTCAAAACCCAATTACCTCGAGCGACCGAGTTTTGATCTCAACCGGCCGCTCGTCCGCCCGCGAATTCACGCCCATGATCCAAAGGCGACTGACGTCAGCCCGGGCTTAAATGGCCGCTTTGCGCCGCAATCTCGGCCATTGAGGTGACTGTTACCATTGCCTGACAGCAGACATAGTTAGTGACCATGATGGAGGTCGCGGTTGCGCCATTTCTGGACATTCGGAACTAGCCATAAAGCAGACGTCGGTGCGAGTTCAGATCACTCCTCGCCAGCGTGCCTTCGAGGAACGGCATTCATGATGGCCTCCGCCAGTTCTTCGAGGACGGAGGTATCGCCGTTCGATGCGGCAAATAGCCTGAACTCCGCTTCTGGTAACTCTGGCAGACCGTGGCTTTCGGGTACCCTGACCAGGCCGTTTCTCAGCTGACTGGCGATCATCGGCGCTACAGCAAAGCCTGAGATGGCAGCCGCCCTCAGGCTGGAGTTGCTTGCGCAGATCATCACCGTGCGCTGGCTGATCCCGGCCTTGGCAAGCCGTTCAAGAGCAACTTCCCTGTAGGGGCAAGGTTCCGGCAACACAGCCAACGGCAGCGGGTCCGGAAGATTCACGCCGGTACGATCCGCCCATGCCCAGACAAGAGGCTCGCGCCACAGGAGGCGCCCCATCTCCTCACCCTCACATTGTGATCCGAGCACCAGTTCGATGTTGCCCTCCTTCATCTTCGAGAGGAGCGCACTCGGAATCCCGACTTGCACCTCGACCTGCAATCCGGGGCGATCAGCGCCGAATGCCTGCAAGGCGCGAAGGATGGGGACCTGTGCGAAGTCTTCCGAGAGGCCGACGCGAACTCTGCCGTGAAAGGGTGCCTGCGCCAGATCGGCCAAAGCATCCCGGTTAAGGGCGAGCATCGCCCGGGCATAGGCGAGCAGGCGCTCGCCATCGGGTGTCATCTCCAGCGAGCGCGTCGTCCTGTTGAGTAAGGGCTTTCCGACCTGCTCCTCGAGACGGCGCAGGTGCCCACTGACGGCCGACTGCGTAAGGTTCAGTCGCGCTCCTGCCCGACTGAAGCCGCCTTCGTCGGACACGGCGACGAACGTCCTGAGCAGGACCAATTCCAACATATATTGTGATCCATGATGAATATCGTCGATAATCTCAATTTCTATATCGAATTGAAATATGACGCAATGTGGTTCATCACAATGAGCAAGGGTGGTCCATGACCAAGCTACTGCATATCGTTTCCTCGCCCCGCAAAGAGCGTTCCGCCTCGCGTGAGGTCGCCGACGCCTTTGTTCAAACCTATCGTGCTCGGCGACCCGACTTGGAGATTTCAACGCTCAGCCTATGGGATGTCGACCTCCCCGAATTCGGTGAGGACGCGATGTTGGCCAAATATGCGGGGCTCAGCGGCGCGCCGCTTACCCCTTCTCAACAGCAGGCATGGGCCACATTGCAAGAGTTGGCGCAACAACTGCACTGGGCGGATATTGTCCTGCTGTCGACGCCTCTCTGGAATTTCAGCATTCCCTACAAGCTCAAGCACTTCATCGACCTGGTATCGCAGAAGGACATCCTTTTCTCGTTCGATCCTGAACGCGGGTTCGGAGGACTGCTCCGGGATAAGATCGCAGTGGTCGTCTACGCGCGAGGTCTCGACTATGCAGCGCAATCTATCACTCCGGCGCAGCGCTTCGATTTTCAAAAACCTTATATAGAAGCGTGGTTGCGCTTCATCGGTATCGAAGATGTCCGCAGTCTAATTATCCAGAAGACCCTCTTTGGACCCGATATTGATCATGCGGCTCGCCAGGATGCGCGAGAGGCCGCGTCACGGCTGGCGGAAGACCTCCTGTCACGCACAACAGAGGCGATTGCATGATTATGAAGCGCTTGCTGCGGACAAGCGCGTTGATAACCCGTTCTGACCCCAGCTTGCACGTGCATCCCCGTCCACCCGGCATAACAACTTTGGAGAACGGACGTCCGCAACGTCGCCTAAGCCGGGGCAGGCGCACCGATTCTACCTACGTCCGCTTTCAGGCAATGGATCAGTCCCGGCAAGGACCGTTTTGGATCAGATCAGGAGGCTGCTCGCGCGGAACTTAATGTCAGCTTGTATAAATCTCGCTTCTACGAGCAGGCGGTCCGCTTCCGGCCCCGAACAAGACGTTCATCGAAGCGCCGCAGAACGTCCGCAATTTGCGCTACCTGCTCCTTCCGATCGATGAGACGAATGGCATCTCGGCCATTCTCGGGAGCTAGCTGATTAACCTCGGCCGTGATTCCGAACCTAAGGTCCAGCGCCGCAAGATGAAACCGGTTTCGGAAAAGATCTAACAGGAAGGGCGGGCCCTGGTCAGACCGGCCGCACCAGAACGTGCTTCTTCTTGCCGAGGGACAGCTTTGCGACGTTTTCCGGCCCCAGATCCTGCAGCGTCACCATCCTGCGATCGTCTGACACGGGCTGATCGTTAAGGCGCATGGCGCCGCCCTGGATATGCCGCCGTGCCTCGCCGTTGGACGCAGCCAGCCCGGCGGTGACGAACAGCGACAATATGCCGACGCCGGCTTCAAGATCGGCCCTGCCCACCTCGACTGTTGGCAGTGTTTCGGCGAGCGCCCCTTCTTCGAACGTCTTGCGCGCCGTTTCGCTGGCCTCCTCTGCCGCCTCGCGGCCATGTCGCATGGCGGTGATTTCGGTGGCGAGGATCTTCTTGGCTTCGTTGATCTCCGAGCCGCCGAGCCGTTCGAGGCGCGCGACCTCGGCGAGCGGTAAGGTCGTGTAGAGCTTGAGGAAACGGCCGACATCGGCATCCTCGGTGTTGCGCCAATATTGCCAGAACGCGTACGGGCTCAACATCTCCGCATCGAGCCAGACCGCGCCCGAGGCGGACTTGCCCATCTTGGCGCCAGAGGAGGTGGTGAGCAGCGGCGTCGTCAGCGCATAGAGCTGCGCGCCTTCCATGCGATGGCCGAGATCGATACCGTTGACGATGTTGCCCCACTGGTCGGAGCCGCCCATCTGCAGCCGGCAACCGAGGCGCTTGTAGAGCTCGACGAAGTCGTAGGCCTGCAGGATCATGTAGTTGAATTCGAGGAACGACAGCGACTGCTCGCGATCCAGCCGGAGCTTGACCGAATCGAAGGCCAGCATGCGGTTGACCGAAAAATGCCGGCCGACATCGCGCAGGAAATTGACGTAGTTGATATCCATCAGCCAGTCGGCATTGTTGATCATGACGGCGTCGTTCGGGCCGCTGCCGAATTTGAGATAGGGCGTGAAGTTGCGGCGGATGCCGGCGAGATTGTTCTCGATATCCTGCGGCGTCAAAAGCTTGCGCGCCTCGTCCTTGAACGACGGATCGCCAATCATCGAGGTGCCGCCGCCCATCAGCGCGATCGGCCGGTGGCCGGTCTGCTGCAGCCAGTAAAGCATCATGATCTGGATCAGCGACCCGGCATGCAGGCTCCTCGCGGTGGCGTCGAAGCCGATATAGGCGCTCACCGTTTCCGTGGCGAAAAGCTGGTCGAGGCCGGCATCGTCCGAGGTCTGGTGGATGAAACCACGCTCGCTCATGGTGCGCAGGAAATCGGATTTGAAGGCGGACATTTTCTTTCCCGAAAAGCTTCCGGCCGAACGCGGCACGGTATGCGTGAAGGCCGGCGTTTAGCACTCAAGCGCAATCAGCAAAAGTGGAATCCGGTTTTGCGTCCGATCGCGCTTTGGATGGCTTTGCGCGATCAGCAAAAGTGGAATCAGGATTTGCGTCCGCGCGGATAGCGTGGGGCCTGCTTGCGTCGTTGTTTCGGCTGGCGTAATGAGGCGCCGCGCCAGCAGGGCTTTTCCTCTGGACCGCGCGGCATCGATCGAATGCCATATCCTGTGACAGAGTCGAGATGCCGGAGATATCCATCGTCATTCCTTGCCGGAACGAGGCGGCGAACCTGCCGCTTCTGCTCGACGAGATCGGCACTGCCATGGCCGGGCGGGACTTCGAGGTCATCGTCGTCGACGATGGCTCGACAGACGACACGCCTTCGGTGCTTGCCGCAGAGGCAGCGCTTCGCCGGTTTCCGCTGCGCCATCTCAGGCATGAAAAATCCGCCGGACAGTCGCTCTCGGTGCGCTCAGGCGCCTGGGCGGCGCGTGGCGATATCGTCGCCACCATTGACGGCGACGGTCAGAACGACCCCGGTTACATTCCGGTGTTGATCGACGCGCTGCGGCAGGCTGGTCCCGAAGTCGGGGCCGCGCAGGGACAGCGTCTGAAGCGCCGCGACAGCAAGATCAAGCAACTGGCGTCGCGTTTTGCCAACGGGCTGAGAAAAGCCATCCTGCACGACGAGACGCGGGATACCGGCTGCGGCCTTAAGGCGATTCACACCGACATTTTGCGGAAATTGCCCTTCTTCGACGGCACCCATCGCTTTGTTCCAGCGCTGGTCATCCAGGAGGGCTACCGCGTCGTCCATTGCGATGTCGTCGACCGCTCCCGCCGTCACGGCAAATCGAATTACGGCATCTTCGATCGCGGCCTTCAGGGCGTGCTCGATCTTGCCGGCGTCTGGTGGCTGCGCCGCAGGCGCCGCAGAATGCCCAAAGTAGAGGAAATCAGGCATGGGTAACGTGCTTCAGGAATTGGCGACCTGGCTTCACGATGTTTTCGTCAAGCAATTCGATGCCTGGGTGCTGCTCGGCTTCGTCGCCCAGTTCTTCTTCACCATGCGCTTTCTGGTGCAGTGGGTGGCGTCGGAAAAAGCCAAGCGCAGCGTCGTGCCGATTGCCTTCTGGTTCTTTTCGCTGTTCGGCGGCGGCCTGCTGCTGATCTACGCCATCCAGCGTCAGGATCCGGTGTTCATCGCCGGCCAGGCCATGGGCCTGTTGATCTATATCCGCAATCTCTGGCTGATCGCCAACGAGCGCAAGGCGGCGATGACCAAGGTCGATTGAGCCCGCCACCGGCCTGAACCCGGTCGAGCAAGCAAGACTACTTGCCGTCCAGCCCGCCGTAGGACCTTACCAGCTGGACCATGTCGGCCGAGTTGGCGGTCTCGCTCTCGAGCCCCTCGGCGACACCGATGCGGTCGGCGGCCGGGCGGTTCTGGCTGACTTTCCACTTGCCGCTGATTTCGGTGATTTCGATTTCCAGGCCGACGATGCCCTTGATCTGTGACTGGATGAAGGGTGCCGGCGCGTCGGTCACCGCCCATGGCGCCGAGCGGCTGCCCTCCTGCGACATCGTCAGATCGGAAATCTGCCCGGCCAGCCAATCCTGGTCTTCGATCACCGTGACGATGCCGCGCACCTGGACGATGGCGTAGTTCCAGGTCGGTACCACCTTGCCGGTTTCACGCTTGGTCTCATACCAGGACGGCGTCACATAGGCATCGGCGCCCTGGAAGACGACCAGCACCGGCGCCAGGGGATTGTCGGCCAAAAGCCGCCATTGCGGATTGGCTTTCGCCAGATGGGCGCGCAGCCTGCCGTTCGGCGGCACATCCGGATCTAGAAGAAAGGGAATTGCGTTGGCGATTGGCCCCTCGGCGCCGTTCGAGACCAGCAGGCCAAGCGGATGCGACCGGATCAGCCCGTGCAGGACGTCCTGCCGGGTTTCCTGGAAGTGGGGCGGTTGGTACATCGCCGACTATCTCAGCCGCTTCGGCCGTGGGTCGGACAGTTCCCCCGCCAGCCGGCGGTCGAGGTAGTCCGCGCATTCCTCGATCAGAAGCTCCGCATGGTTGGCAAAGAAATGGTTGGCGCCGGGCAAGGTCTTCTGGGTGATGGTAATGCCTTTTTGCGTGTGCAGCTTGTCGACCAGGCCCTGCACGTCCTTGGGCGGCGCGACCTTGTCGGCGTCGCCGTGGATGATCAGGCCGGACGACGGGCATGGCGCCAGGAACGAGAAATCATAGGTATTGGGCTGGGGCGCGACCGAGATAAAGCCCTCGATCTCCGGCCGGCGCATGAGAAGTTGCATGCCGATCCACGAGCCGAACGAATAGCCGGCAACCCAGCAACTCTTCGAATCGGGATGCAGCGACTGCACCCAGTCGAGCGCCGCCGCGGCGTCGGACAACTCGCCGGTGCCGTGGTCGAACTCTCCCTGGCTGCGGCCGATGCCGCGGAAATTGAAGCGCAGCGTGGTGAAATTGCGCTTCTGGAACATGTAGAAGAGGTCGTAGACGATCTTGTTGTTCATCGTGCCGCCGAACTGGGGGTGCGGGTGCAGGACGATGGCAATCGGCGCGCTCTTTTCCTTCGAGGGCTGATAGCGACCCTCCAGACGGCCGGCCGGACCGGTGAAAATGACCTCAGGCATGAAATACTCCACTTGGCATAAATTGCGCGGCGCCCGGAACAACTTTTCCTCTGGCCCCAGTTTTCCCTAGGCCTTGACGCAGGGCGAGCGTCTTTCTAGAAGCTAGTTTAGAATTGTTCAAAACTGGGCGGCCAAAACTGTGGCTCGGCCACCCGCGCCGCAAGCCGCGTAAATAGGACGTCTTGCCTTGCAATTTCAAGGAAATAACGCGCTATCTTCGCGGAACGGCTTTTGAAGGGACCAGTTGGACGGAAATGGCCAGAGCACGCGCCTATCTCGACTACAATGCCAGCGCGCCGCTGCTTGCCGCCGCGCGCGCGGCGGTGGTCGCCGCGCTCGACGTCGCCGCCAACCCGTCCTCCGTCCATGCCGAGGGCCGCGCTGCGCGGCGGCTGATCGAGGATGCCAGGCGCAATGTGGCGCGACTGGTCAACGCCAGGGCCGAGCATGTCGTATTCACCTCCGGCGCGACGGAAGCGGCCTCGACGCTGCTGACGCCGGACTGGCAGATGGGGCGCGGTGCTGTCCGTATGAGCCGGCTCTATGTGTCCGAGGCCGATCATCCTTGCTTGCTGAACGGTGGGCATTTCCCAGCGGCGCAGGTGACACGGATCGGCGTCGACGCCGACGGCGTCGTCAGGCTCGACGTTTTGGCCGAGGCTCTCGCCCAGCATGACAAGGCCGAAGGCTTGCCGCTGGTGGCCATCCACGCTGCCAACAATGAAACCGGCGTGATCCAGCCGGTCGGCCGCATTGCCGAAATCGTCAAGGCGGCGGGTGGCATCCTGGTCGTCGATGCCGTGCAGGCAGCCGGCCGCATTCCGCTCGATATCTCGGCGGGTTACGGTGATTATCTGATTCTTTCCTCGCACAAGATCGGCGGCCCCAAGGGCGTCGGCGCCATGGTCGCGGCGTCGGATCTGATGATGCCAAAACCGCTGGTCAGCGGCGGTGGCCAGGAAAAAGGCCATCGCGGCGGCACCGAAAACCTTGCGGCGATTGCCGGGTTTGGCGCGGCCGCTAGCGAGGCGTCTGCCGGCTTGCAAACGATCGAAGCGGTGCGGCAGCGTCGCGACGAAATCGAGGCGATCGTTAAAACGCTTGTTCCGGACGCCGAAATCTTCGGGACCGGCGCTGCAAGGCTTGCCAATACCACATTCTTCGCTATTCCCGGCATCAAGGCCGAGACGGCGCAGATCGCCTTCGACCTCGCCGGTGTGGCGCTGTCGGCCGGATCGGCCTGTTCGTCGGGCAAAGTCGGGCCGAGTCACGTGCTGAAAGCCATGGATTACGGCGATGGCGTTGGCGCGTTGCGCGTGTCCATCGGCCACGCGACCAGCACCGAGGATATCGAGCTGTTTCGCGCGGCGCTGGCGACGATCGTTGCACGGCAAGCCGGTAGGGAAAAGGCGAACAGGGAAAAGGCCGCCTGAGCGCGGCGAAGGAATATTTGGGCCTTGTGGCCTGGTAGAGCCGTGCGTTCGAATTTGGCCGGGTGAATTTCCGGCATGAACGCACTATATGAAACTTACGCCGCCGCGGGTGCCCAAGGGTGCTCGTTCGCGGTGCCATAGTTTGAAAACTGTCGGGCCTTGACCCCGGCGTGGATGGAGAACGCTGATGCCTGCTGTGCAGGAGACGATCGATCGAGTTCGAAAGATCGATGTCGACCAGTATAAATATGGATTCCAGACCGAAATCGCGATGGACAAGGCCCCCAAGGGCCTGAGTGAAGACATTATCCGCTTCATTTCGGCGAAGAAGGGCGAGCCGTCCTGGATGCTGGAATGGCGCCTGGAAGCCTATCGCCGCTGGCTGACGCTGGACGAGCCGAAATGGGCGCGCGTCCACTATCCCAAAATCGATTTCCAGGACATCTATTATTACGCGGCGCCCAAGAGCACGCCCGGCCCGACTTCGCTCAGCGAGGTTGATCCCGAACTGCTGAAGGTCTACGAGAAGCTCGGCATTCCGCTCAGGGAACAGGAAATCCTCGCCGGCGTGCAGAAGACCGATGCGTCGGAGCTCGAGGAAGGCAGCGACAACGTTTACAAGTCCGGCCGCGTCGCCGTCGATGCGGTGTTCGATTCCGTCTCGGTCGTGACCACTTTCAAGAAGGAACTGGCGCAGGCCGGCGTCATCTTCTGCTCGATCTCGGAAGCGATCCGCGAGCATCCGGAGCTGGTGAAGAAATATCTCGGCTCGGTGGTGCCGACCACCGACAATTTTTACGCCACGCTGAATTCAGCCGTGTTCACCGACGGTTCGTTCGTCTTCGTGCCCAAGGGCGTGCGCTGCCCGATGGAATTGTCGACCTATTTCCGCATGAACGAGAAGAACACCGGTCAGTTCGAGCGCACGCTGATCATCGCCGAGGAGGGGGCTTACGTCTCCTATCTCGAAGGCTGCACGGCGCCGCAGCGTGACGAGAACCAGCTTCACGCCGCGGTGGTCGAACTGATCGCGCTCGACGATGCCGAGATCAAATATTCGACGGTGCAGAACTGGTATCCCGGCGACGCCGAAGGCAAGGGCGGCATCTATAATTTCGTCACCAAGCGCGGCGACTGCCGCGGCCATCGGTCGAAGATTTCGTGGACGCAGGTCGAGACCGGTTCGGCCATCACCTGGAAATATCCGAGCTGCATCCTGCGCGGCGACGATTCCAGCGGCGAGTTCTATTCGATCGCGGTGTCGAACGGCTACCAGCAGGTCGACAGCGGCACCAAGATGATCCATCTCGGCAAGAACACGTCGAGCCGCATCATCTCCAAGGGCATTGCCGCCGGCTTCTCGCAGAATACCTATCGCGGCCAGGTCTCGGCGCACCGCAAGGCGACCAACGCCCGCAACTTCACCAACTGTGACTCGCTCTTGATCGGCGACCAGTGCGGCGCGCACACCGTGCCCTACATGGAAGCCAAGAATTCGACCGCACAGTTCGAGCATGAGGCGACGACGTCGAAGATTTCCGAGGATCAGAAATTCTACGTCATGCAGCGTGGCATTCCGGAAGAAGAGGCGATCGCGCTGATCGTCAACGGTTTCGTCAAGGACGTCATCCAGCAGCTGCCGATGGAATTCGCCGTCGAGGCGCAGAAACTGATCGGCATCAGCCTCGAGGGGAGCGTGGGGTGATGAGCTCTGGCTTTGCGTTGTCATCTCTGAGCTTGGCACTGTCATCCTCGGGCCTTGCGCCGTCACCCTCGGATTTGGCGCCGTCGTCACTGAGTTTTGCGCCGTCATCCTCGGGCTTGTCCCGAGGATCCGCTGTCCAACAGAGGTGTGGCGCGATCCGTATTGAGAGGCCGGTAGATCCTCGGGACAAGCCCGAGGATGACGGAGCGAAACTCAGTAACGTCGGCGCGAAGTTCAAAGATGACCGCACAAATTTTAAGGATGGCGGTGCCTTGCGTAGGTCGTCAGCAGGAAAATGACCGGCTTTGTTTACATGATGTCCGATAAGCCGCGTGGAGTTATCTACACTGGCGTAACCAGTGATTTGCATGCGCGAGTGTGGGAACACCGTAATGCTGTGCACCGGGGTTTTACCTCGAAATACAAGGCAAAGAATCTGGTTTGGTTTGAGCGGCACCCGAACATCGTTCTCGCGATTCAGCGCGAAAAGTCTTTGAAGCGCTATCTCCGCGAATGGAAGACGAATCTGATTGAAGGTCTAAACCCGACTTGGCTGGATTTGTATGAGAGCATTGATGAGATTGAGAATGTCTATCAGCCTCATCCGAGCACGATGATGTGGAGTAACTACAATTAAAAGACCGGTGGATGTTTGAGTACTGCGGCCGGGCGCCGAAGCCTTGGAGCAGTTGTTAAATCGAGTTTAGCCGGGCAGACGGCTACGGATAGGACGAATGGAATGCTTGAAATCAGAAACCTCCATGCCCGTATCGTCGATGACGGCACCGAGATCATCCGCGGCCTGAATCTTTCGGTGAAGGCCGGTGAGGTCGCCGCCATCATGGGGCCGAACGGCTCGGGAAAATCGACGCTGTCCTATATCCTTGCCGGGCGCGAGGATTATGAGGTCACCGAGGGCGACATCCTCTACAACGGCCAGTCGATCCTCGACATGGATCCGGCCGAGCGCGCTACCGCCGGCATCTTTCTCGCCTTCCAGTACCCGATGGAGATACCGGGCGTGGCGACGATGGAATTCCTGAAAGTGGCGATGAACGAGCAGCGCAAGGCGCGCGGCGAGGAACCGCTGAAGATCCCGGAATTTCTGAAGCGCGTGAAGGAAGCTGCCGCCTCGCTCAACATGGACATGGCGATGCTGAAGCGGCCGCTCAATGTCGGCTTTTCCGGCGGCGAGAAGAAGCGCGCCGAGATCTTGCAGATGAAGCTTCTCGAGCCGAAGCTTTGCGTCCTCGACGAGACCGATTCCGGCCTCGATATCGACGCGCTGAAGATCGTCGCGGACGGCGTCAACACGCTGCGCTCGCCGGACCGCGCCATCGTCGTCATCACCCACTACCAGCGCCTGCTCCAATACATCGTGCCGGATACGGTGCATGTGCTCTACAGGGGCCAGGTGATCAAGTCGGGCGACAAGTCGCTTGCGCTCGATCTCGAGGCCAATGGTTATGCCGGCGTGATCGGGCAAGCCGCGTGAGATGCCAGCAGGCCCGGAAGGCAAGCCAAACAAGGCGATACTGATGAATATGCACACGACACCCCAGCGGACACCGGCCGAAACGGCGCTGATCGACGCCTTTGGCGAGCGGCTGTCGCTGCTGCCCGGCGACGGCGCGGTGATGCTGAAGCGCGACGACGCCATCGAAGCGATCAAGAGCGGCCTGCCGACGCGGCGCGTCGAATCCTGGCACTATACGGACCTGCGCCGGCTGCTGATTTCGGTGCCGGACTTCGATCCGGCAGCGGTTGCGAAAGCCATTGCGCCGATCGTCGAGGGCTCCAGCGTTTTGCCGGTGCTGAACGGCGTTTCGAGTATGAAACTGCCCGATATCGAAGGCGTTGCCGTGCAGCGCCTGTCGGACAAGCTGACCGACGGCAGCGCAGCATCTGGGCTTGATTCTTATGGCAGCGACGACGCCATCGGCGCGCTCAATACCGCCTTTGTCGCCGACGGCTATTTCGTCGACATCGCCGAAGATGCTCAACTGGATAAGCCGGTCGAATTGCAGAATTTGCAGGCCGGCGGACAGTCGCATGTGCGGCTGACCGTCCGCGTCGGCGCCGGCGCCAAGGCTATCGTCGTCGAGCGCCAGACGGGCGAGGGGGCAGCACTGGTCAGCTCGGTCAGCCAGCTTGTGCTTGGCGAGAGAGCCGAAGTGACATGGCTGGTCGTGCAGGAGCAGCCGGATACGGCGACGCATCTCGCCCAGTTCAAGGCGCATCTCGGCAAGAATTCGAAACTGACGCTGTTTGTGATGAATGCCGGCGGCAAGCTGGTCCGCCAGGAGGTCGTTGTGAAGACGACCGGCGAGGGCGCCGACTTCACGCTGCGCGGCATCAATCTGCTCGCCGGCGACACCCATACCGACGTCACCATGGTGCTCGACCATGCCGTGCCGCACACCGCCTCGACCGAAGTCATCCGCAACGTGGTAACCGGCAGAGCGCGCGGCGTCTTCCAAGGCCGCATCAATGTCCACCAATATGCGCAGAAGACCAACGCCAAGATGGCCTGCAACACGCTGCTTCTGTCGGATGACGGCGAGTTCTCGACCAAACCGGAGCTTGAAATCTTCGCCGACGACGTCGTCTGCGGCCATGGCGCGACCGTCACCGAGATCGACCACGGCCATCTGTTCTATCTGATGGCGCGCGGCATAGACGAGAAGACCGCGCGCGGCCTGCTGGTCAAAGCCTTCGTCGCCGAAGTGATCGAGGAACTGGACGACGAGGCCATCGTCGAGGCGCTGGAAGCACGGCTCGACAACTGGTTCGTGGCGCACGGGTGAGTGGCTTAAGATTCCGGCGTCATCCTCGGGCTTGTCCCGAGGATCTGCCGCGTGGGACCAGGAACTGGCAAAATCCGAGGGCTAGTAGATCCTCGGAACAAGCCCAAGGATGACGGTCGAGACGATGGACCAGAAAGTCGAAAACATTCCTTACGACGTCGAGGCGATCCGCCGCGACTTCCCGATCCTGTCGCGGCAAGTCTACGGCAAACCGCTGGTCTATCTCGACAATGGCGCCTCGGCGCAGAAGCCGCAGGCCGTGCTCGACGCTATCCAGCACGCCTATTCCCAGGAATATGCCAACGTCCACCGCGGCCTGCATTTCCTGTCCAATGCCGCGACCGACGCCTATGAGAAGGCGCGCGAGACGGTGCGCCGTTTCCTCAACGCACCGAGCACCGACAACATCGTCTTCACCTCGAACACCACGGCGGCGATCAACACGGTCGCCTACGGTTTCGGCATGCCCAATATCGGCGAAGGCGACGAGATCGTGCTCTCGATCATGGAGCACCATTCCAACATCGTGCCGTGGCATTTCATCCGCGAACGGCAGGGCGCGAAACTGGTCTGGGTGCCGGTCGACGATCTCGGTGTCTTCCACATCGAGGAATTCGAGAAGCGGCTGACCGACCGCACAAAACTGGTTGCCATCACCCATATGTCGAACGCGCTGGGCACGGTGACGCCGATCAAGGAGATCGTGCGCATTGCCCATGCCCGCGGCATTCCGGTGCTGGTCGACGGCAGCCAGAGCGCCGTGCACATGCCGATCGACGTGCAGGACCTCGACTGTGATTTCTTCGTCCTCACCGGCCACAAGCTTTATGGCCCGTCGGGCATCGGCGTGCTCTACGGCAAGAAGGATATTCTGGAGCGCATGCGCCCGTTCATGGGCGGCGGCGAGATGATCGAGGAGGTGACGCAAGACATCGTCACCTACAACGACCCGCCGCACCGTTTCGAGGCCGGTACGCCGCCGATCGTGCAGGCGATCGGGCTTGGTGCTGCGCTGGAGTACATGGAAAAGATCGGCCGTGAGCGCATCGCAGCGCACGAGGCCGATTTGAAGGACTATGCGCATCAGCGACTGCGCGCCATCAACTCGCTGCGCATCTTCGGCGATGCGCCTGGCAAGGGCGCCATCATCTCGTTCGAGCTGCAGGGCATCCACGCTCATGACGTGTCGATGGTTATCGATCGGCAGGGCGTGGCGGTCCGCGCCGGCACGCATTGCGCCCAGCCGCTGTTGAAACGCTTCGGCGTAACATCCACATGCAGGGCATCGTTCGGCATGTATAATACCAGGGCCGAAGTCGACGCTTTGGCCGATGCGCTGGAGAAGGCGCGAAAGTTCTTCGGGTGACGATTATGGATGATGCCAGCCACACCGCCGAGAGCACAGTTCCGGATTCCACCACCAACGCGGCGGTTTCCGGGTCAACGATTCCTGCCGACGAACTGGCGCGGCTGACCGACGATATCGTCTCGGCGCTGAAGACGGTCTACGACCCGGAAATCCCGGCCGACATCTATGAGCTCGGCCTCGTCTACAAGATCGACATCGAGGACGACCGCTCGGTCAAGATCGACATGACGTTGACTGCACCCGGCTGCCCGGTGGCCGGCGAAATGCCGGGTTGGGTGGAAAATGCCGTCGGCGCCGTCGAAGGCGTTTCCGGTGTCGAGGTCAACATGACCTTCGACCCGCCCTGGTCGCCTGACCGCATGTCGGAAGAGGCACAGGTGGCGGTTGGCTGGTACTAGCATCCGACCAGACAGAGACTGGCGCACTTGCGCCGGGTACAAAACTTCACCATTTTAGGTGAGGAATCATTCGGCAGGCCTTGAACCTGCAAGAATGGAGAAGGAAAACATGGGACGCTTTGCCGTCATCACGATGACCGAAAAGGCCGCCGACCGGGTGCGCGAGATCGTCGCCACGCGTGAAAACGCGCATGGCATTCGCCTTGGCATCAAGAAGGGCGGCTGTGCCGGCATGGAATATACGGTCGACCTGGTGACCGAACCCAACACCAAGGACGATCACATCGAGCGCGACGGCGCCCATGTCTATGTCGCGCCCGAAGCAGCACTTTTCCTTTTCGGCACCGAGATGGATTTCGAGCAGACGACGCTGCGCACCGGCTTCACCTTCCGCAACCCAAACCAGAGTTCGGCCTGTGGCTGCGGCGAATCGGTCGAACTGAAGCCGGCCGATTTGAAGGCCTTGGCTGAAGCGCGCGCTTCGGCCTGATTTTTCCTTCTCCCCCGTTCACGGGGAGAAAGGACCTAATCCACCCACATTCCTGTTCGTTTGTGCCAGTCGGCAATCGATTCTTCCGGGTAGACGTCGAAGACCTTGTCCCCTTTGCCGATCTCCGGCTCGACCCAGTTCGCCTTGTATTTCAGCATGAGATGCACCTTCTCCGGCGGCTTTGGCAGGTCTGTGTCGATCGCCGAGGCGAAGGGGTGCACCAGCTCCGGCCAGGTCGGGTCGTAGAGCCAGAGCGCCGTCCCGCATTTCGTGCAGAAGTTCCGCTCGCCCGTCGAGGTTTCGCGGTGCGGGTGCTCGTCGTCCTCGATCTCGGCGCGGTAGACGCCGAGATGGCGCTTGCCCCGGATTTTCAACGTCTTGTAATCGGCGCCGAGATTGATGGCGAAACCGCCACCGCCCTGCTGCTTGCGGCAGATCGAGCAGTAGCACAGCATGAACGGCACCGGCGTGTGGCTTTCCACCTCGAAACGCACGGCATTGCACCGGCAGGACCCTTTGAGCAGAAGCGGCATGAGAAACTCCGACGAAACTGGTTCCGAACTTGTCAGGATGGTGCCGGTTGCGGCGATGACAAGGGGAAATCCGGATGACATGATCGCCGCATGGACAATGAGCGCATCGAAGAGCTTTTCGAAGGCCTTGGCCCGGTTAGCATCCGCAAGATGTTCGGCGGCAAGGGCATCTATTTCGACGGCGTGATCGTCGCCGTCGTCATCCGTGACGAATTGATGCTGAAGGCCGACGCGGAAAGCGCGCCTGAATTCGAAGCGGCCGGCTGCCGGCAATGGACCTATACCGGCTCACGGCACGGCAAGCTGGTGTCTATGCCGTATTGGAGCGTTCCCGACAGTGCCTTCGATGATCCGGATGAGATGGCGATCTGGGCACGCCGCGCCTACGAGGCAGGACGGCGCGCCGGAAAATAGGCTGCGTTATGCTTCGGCAATTCCGCGCCGCACTTCATGCCAGGTCCCGCGCCTCGGGCACGAGCGCCAGCGCCTCGACAAAGCTGGCACTGGTGAAGGCGGCGCTCTCGATGGCGAGCGCCGCGGCGGCGACGCCTTCACGCAACGCTTCGCGCAGCGTCAGGCCGCGCAGCAGGGTGGCGACCGTGGCGCCGGCCAGAGCGTCGCCGGCGCCGGTGGCATCGGTCCGCTTTTGCAGTGGCGGAGGCAGGACCGAAAAGGCGCCGGTTTGGTCGAAACCGAGCACCGGTCCGTCGCCGGCGGTCACCACGCCGCTCTTCAGGCCGGCGCGTCTCAGCCCGTCGACGACGCCTTGATCGTCAGCATCGATGTCAACGCCGGCGATCACGCCGGCCTCGTGCCGGTTCATGAAGGCCAACGCTAGAAGTCCGAGCACCGGCGTCAGCCGCGCCGCTCTGCTGGGCGAGACGGCAAGCGCAAACACCGGCTTGCCGGCGGCGAGTGCCGCCAGCCGCTCCAACGCGGAAGACGGCAGGTTGGCGTCGCACAGCACCGCGTTGGCCGAACCGATCGCTTCGCGCACCTTGGCGCGGCGGATTTGCTTGGGAAGCGCCAGCTCGTAGAGCACCATGTCGGCAAGGCCGGCGATCAGCCCGCCATCGCTATCGATCAGCATCGTATGGCTTGGCGTTGCCCGGTCGAGGAACACCGCCGACAGGTCGGCAATGCCGGCCTCGGTGACGGCGTGTAAAACCGTGTCGGCAAGGGCATCGCCGCCGCGCACCGAAAGCAGCGAGGCCGAGGCGCCGCGTCGCACCGCAAAGCGCAAGGCGTTGAAGACGGCGCCGCCAACATGCTCGCGCATCGTGCCGGGGTTCAAGGCGGCTGGCACGAAGGCGCCGGCAACCCGGCCGCGCCGCTCGATATAGGCGCCGCCCACGGCCAGGATCGTCGGGGAGTTCATCATGCCGGCAAAATGCCCTTTGCTGTTGCCCGGGAGGAGACTAGGTCGCTGGGCGGAACCCTGCAATCGCGGGTGCGATTCGGTTGGTGACGGCAGCGGCGCCGCATGCGAGGCGGGAGGCATTGGGAAGCAAATTTACGAAACAAAAATAGAACAAATATGGATATCCGTTATTTTTCAAATCCTTGCCGCTCATTGACAAATGAGAACAAACGAGGTACATTCTTTTAAGGATTGCGGGATTGTCCGGCCTCCATTGACGACCACGGGGTGATGTATCATGGCTCAGAATTCTTTGCGGCTTGTAGAGGACAAAGCGGTGGACAAATCAAAGGCTCTGGATGCGGCGCTGTCGCAAATCGAGCGTGCCTTCGGCAAAGGCTCGATCATGCGGCTCGGCGCAAACGAGCAGGTCGTCGAGATCGAAACAGTGCCGACCGGCTCGCTTGGGCTGGACATCGCGCTTGGCGTCGGTGGCCTGCCGCGCGGCCGCATCGTCGAGATCTACGGGCCGGAAAGCTCGGGCAAGACGACGCTGGCGCTGCACACGGTGGCCGAAGCCCAGAAGAAGGGCGGCATCTGCGCCTTCGTCGATGCCGAGCACGCGCTCGACCCGGTCTATGCCCGCAAGCTCGGCGTCGATCTCGAAAACCTGTTGATCTCGCAGCCCGATACCGGCGAGCAGGCGCTGGAGATCTGCGACACGCTGGTGCGCTCCGGCGCCATCGACGTGCTGGTGGTCGATTCGGTGGCGGCGCTGACGCCGCGGGCGGAAATCGAAGGCGAGATGGGCGATTCGCTGCCCGGCCTGCAGGCGCGCCTGATGAGCCAGGCACTGCGCAAGCTCACCGCCTCGATCTCGCGCTCCAACACCATGGTCATCTTCATCAACCAGATCCGCATGAAGATCGGCGTCATGTTCGGGTCGCCCGAGACGACGACCGGCGGCAATGCGCTGAAATTCTATGCTTCGGTTCGCCTCGACATCCGCCGCATCGGCTCGGTCAAGGATCGCGACGAGGTCGTCGGCAACCAGACCCGCGTCAAGGTGGTCAAGAACAAGCTGGCGCCGCCCTTCAAGGTGGTCGAGTTCGACATCATGTATGGTGAGGGCGTCTCCAAGACCGGCGAGCTGGTCGATCTCGGCGTCAAGGCCGGCGTGGTCGAAAAGTCGGGCGCCTGGTTCTCCTACAATTCGCAGCGTCTTGGCCAGGGCCGCGAAAACGCAAAGCTGTTCCTGCGCGATAATCCCGACACGGCGCGCGAGATCGAGCTGGCGCTGCGACAGAATGCCGGGCTGATCGCCGAGAAATTCCTTGAAAACGGCGGCTCCGAAAGCAGCGACGACGGTTTCGAGGACGACGCCGGGGTGATGTAGGGCAGGCGACGCCTCGCCGAGCCTCAGCCGGGTTTCGATTTGATGTTTTGATTTTGAGTTTGCGTAATCGATGCGTTTCGAACCGCCGGCCCCGTGCCGGCGGTTTGCGTTTGACGGCGGGGCAGAAGCCATTTCAAAGCGCTGGTGAAAGCGGGGATTTGAGCCCATTTGGTGTTTCTGGACAGGCTGCGGTGCGACCGCTAAAAGGCCATGTCTATTTTCCGCCGGCAGCCGGCGGTTCTCTCGAAAAGGCAGTATTCATGAGTGGCGTCAACGAGATCCGGTCGGCATTTCTCGACTATTTTCGCAAGGAAGGTCACGAGGTCGTCGCATCAAGCCCGCTGGTGCCGCGCAACGACCCGACGCTGATGTTCACCAATGCTGGCATGGTGCAGTTCAAGAACGTTTTCACCGGTCTGGAGAAGCGGCCCTATTCGCGCGCCACGACTGCCCAGAAGAGTGTTCGCGCCGGCGGCAAGCACAACGACCTCGACAATGTCGGCTACACCGCGCGCCACCTGACTTTCTTCGAGATGCTCGGCAATTTCTCCTTCGGCGACTATTTCAAGGAGCGCGCCATAGAGCTTGCCTGGAACCTGATCACCAGGGAGTTCGGGCTGAAGAAGGACAAGCTGCTGGTCACCGTCTACCACACCGACGACGAGGCGGCCTCGTACTGGAAGAAGATCGCCGGCCTTTCGGACGATCGCATCATCCGCATCGCGACTTCGGACAACTTCTGGGCAATGGGTGACACCGGGCCTTGCGGGCCGTGTTCGGAGATATTCATCGACCGTGGCGAGCATATCTGGGGCGGCCCCCCCGGCAGCCCCGAGGAGGATGGCGACCGTTTCCTCGAATTCTGGAACCTGGTGTTCATGCAGTATGAACAGGTGACGAAGGAACAGCGCGTCGACCTGCCGCGTCCGTCGATCGACACGGGCATGGGCCTCGAGCGCATGGCCTCCATCCTGCAAGGGGTTGAAAGCGTCTTCGAAACCGACCTGTTCCGCCACCTGATCGACGCTGCATCGTCGGCGCTCGGCAAAGGTCCGGATGCGGACATCGTCGCATCGTTCCGGGTCATCGCCGACCATTTGCGTTCGTCCTGCTTCCTGGTCGCCGACGGCGTGCTGCCGTCCAACGAAGGACGCGGCTACGTGCTTCGTCGCATCATGCGCCGCGCCATGCGCCACGCGCAGTTGCTCGGCGCCCGCGATCCGCTGATGTGGCGCCTGGTGCCGGCGCTGGTCCGCGAGATGGGGCAAGCCTACCCGGAACTGGTGCGCGGCGAACAGATGATCACCGAGACGCTGAAGCTTGAGGAAACTCGTTTCCGCAAGACGCTGGTGCGCGGCTTGGGCTTGCTTTCGGAGGCGACGGAAAAGCTGGCCTCCGGCGACATGCTGGATGGCGAGACAGCGTTCAAGCTCTACGACACCTATGGCTTTCCGCTCGACCTGACGCAGGACGCGCTGCGCCGGCGCAACATCTCGGTCAACCTTGCCGGCTTCACCGAGGCAATGGAGCGGCAGAAGGCGGAGGCACGCAAGAGCTGGGCTGGTTCCGGTGAGGCTGCAACCGAGACGGTATGGTTCGCGGTGCGTGAGGAGACCGGCGCCACCGAATTCCTGGGTTATGAGACCGAGCAGGCCGAAGGCCTTATCCAGGCGCTGGTCAAGGACGGCAAGACCGTCGACAGTGCCGGCAAAGGCGACGCCGTTGCCGTGGTTGTCAACCAGACGCCGTTCTATGGCGAGTCCGGTGGCCAGATGGGCGATACCGGCGTCATTTCGGGCGACGGGTTCTCGATCGAGATATCCGATACCCAGAAGAAGGCCGATGGGCTTTTCGTCCATCTCGGCAAGGTGGCCAATGGCACTGTCAAGACGGGCGCGACCGTCGAGCTGAAGGTGGACCACGCGCGGCGCTCCAGGCTGCGCGCGAACCATTCCGCCACACATCTGATCCATGAGGCGCTGCGCGAGGTGCTGGGTACCCATGTGGCGCAGAAGGGCTCGCTGGTCGCGCCCGAGCGTCTGCGCTTCGACATTTCGCACAACAAGCCAATCTCGCCGGACGAGCTCGAAGAGGTCGAGCGCATGGCAAACGAGATCGTCGTTCAGAACGGCCCGGTGATCACGCGACTGATGTCTGTCGACGACGCCATCGCCGAGGGCGCCATGGCGCTGTTTGGCGAGAAGTATGGCGATGAAGTGCGCGTCGTTTCGATGGGCACGGGCTTGCATGGCGCCAAGGCCAACCGGCCTTATTCGGTCGAGCTATGCGGCGGCACGCATGTCAGGGCGACCGGCGATATCGGCCTGGTGCGCATCGTGTCCGACAGCGCGGTCGCTGCCGGCGTGCGCCGCATCGAGGCGTTGACCGGCGAGGCCGCCAGAAAGCATCTCGACGAACAGGACAAGCGGCTGAAGGCGGCCGCCGCCGCGCTGAGGATTTCGGCGGCCGATGTGCCGGCCCGTGTCGAGGCGCTGCTCGACGAGCGCAAGAAGCTCGAAAAGGAGCTGACAGAAGCGCGCAAGAAGCTGGCGCTGGGCGATCGCTCGCCAGCTGGTGTGCCTGCGGAAAACGAAACCATTGCCGGTGTCGGTTTTCTCGGCAAGGCGGTATCGGGCGTCTCGCCAAAGGATCTGAAACCGCTGGCCGACGCCGGCAAGAAGTCCCTCGGCTCCGGCGTTGTCGTCTTTGTCGGCGCCGGCGAGGACAACAAGGCGAGCGTCGTCGTCGCCGTTACTGATGATCTGACCGGCCGCTTCAGCGCCATCGATCTGGTGCGCGTCGCGTCCGCGGCATTGGGCGGGCAGGGCGGCGGGGGGCGACCCGATATGGCCCAGGCCGGCGGCCCGGACGCGTCGAAGGCCGAAGACGCGATCGCTGCGGTGAAGGCGGCACTGGAAGCTGCGTGAATCTGCACCAGTAAGGACAGGCCGAAGTGGCAGCGGGGATGATGTGGCAACGTTGACTATGTATCAAGTCGACGCTTTTGCCGAACGGGCTTTCCAGGGCAACCCTGCTGCCGTTCTCATTTTGGAGGACTGGCTATCGGACGACGTGATGCAGGCCATCGCAAACGAGAACAATCTTGCTGAAACCGCGTTTGCGCGGCCGAGTGGCGAGGGTTGGGATTTGCGCTGGTTCACGCCGGTTCATGAAGTCGACTTCTGTGGCCATGCTACACTTGCGGCCGCCCATGTGCTGACTACGGAATACAATGGTCAGGGCGAAATGGCCTTCGCCACCCGGGTGGGCGCGCTGCGGGTTTCCCGGCGGGAAGGCGCCTATCAGCTCGATCTGCCGTGTTTTCCGCCGCAGCCCGTCGAGGACGAGCTGAACTCGGCGCTGCAAGCGATATTGCCTCAGCGGCCGGCTGCGAGCTTCCGCAATTTCGAGAACCTGTTTGTCGAGCTTGCCGACGAGACAACCGTGCGATCTTTCGTTCCCGATCTGCTCAGGATCGGACGTTTTCATCCTCTCGGCCTGGTCATTACCGCGCCTGGGCGAGCCCATGATTTCGTCTCGCGTTATTTCGTACCCGGAGCTGGCATTCCCGAGGACCCGGTGACTGGCTCCATTCATGCGACATTGGTGCCGTACTGGGCTGAAAAGCTCGGCAAGACGCATGTGTCGGCATTCCAATGCTCGCAGCGCGGCGGGCATTTGCTATGCGAACTGGCCGGAGATCGCGTGCTGATCACAGGCCGTGCGAAGACCTTCATGAAGGCGGAGATTTACCTTCCCGATTGAGCGATATTTCGCAGTGGGTCGCCTTCGGCGAAGCTGCCGATCTCCCCCCTTGCGGGGGAGATGCCCGGCAGGGCAGAGGGGGGTGCTGTCCCTCCGACTGCCAGCCCAATCGGAGCCACGTTCTCAGGCCGTTCCCAATTGGAAAGGATCAGTCGAAGGTTAGAGATCCTTCACACCCCCCTCTGTCCTGCCGGACATCTCCCCCGCAAGGGGGGAGATTGGATGTCACTTCGGCTTTCGCTAATCACCAGAAGGCCTATTGCCGAATGCTTGTCTCCTCACTCTGCCTTTTCGGTCTTCGCAAAACTCTCGCGCCCGGCGATGCGGGCATACCAATTTTGAATGTGCGCAAACTCCGCCAGCAGGGCATGCCCCTCGGCGGCCTTGACGAAATAGCTGATGATTGGCGCAGCGTGCAGATCGGCCAGCGTCAGGTCCGTCCCCAACAGCCAAGGCCCTTCGGCTTTCAGCGACGACAGCGCCTGCAATGCCGTTCTCGCCTGCCGCAACCCGTTGGCGATCACGGCTTCGTCGGGTGGCGTTTTCTCCAGCCGCTCGACCGCGACATCCCAGACCATGGCCCTGTAAGCGTAGGCGTCGAGCAGGCCGGTGATCTGGTTCATGCGTGATCGAGGCCGGGCTTCGACCGGCTGCAGCGCCGGGCCGTCAAAGGCTTCGTCGACATAACGGGCAATCGCGCCGGTCTCGTAGAGGCGAAAGCCGTCATGTTCGAAGGCCGGGATGCGGCCGAACGGCTGGTGCTCGAAGTACCAGCCGGGAATGCCGTCCGCGGCAAAGACGTCGACGGGCACCAGCTCGTAGCCGACGCCCTTTTCCTCGAGCACCAGCCGCACGATGCGCACATAGACGCTGTAGTCCGCGCCGTAGACGACGGGCTTGCCCATGTCGCGGGCTCAGGCCATCGCCTTCTGCAAATTCTCGTCGATCTTGTCGAGGAAGCCGGTGGTCGAAAGCCATGGCTGGTCGGGACCGATCAGCAGCGACAGATCCTTTGTCATGAAGCCGGACTCGACCGTCTGGATGCAGACCCTTTCCAGGGTCTCGGCAAAGCGCTTCAGTTCGGCATTGTCGTCGAGCTTGGCACGATGCGCGAGGCCGCGCGTCCAGGCGAAGATCGAGGCGATCGAATTGGTCGAGGTCTCCTCGCCCTTCTGGTGCTGGCGATAGTGGCGGGTAACGGTGCCGTGCGCGGCTTCCGCCTCGACGGTCTTGCCGTCCGGCGTCATCAGCACCGAGGTCATCAGGCCGAGCGAGCCGAAGCCTTGCGCCACCGTGTCGGACTGAACGTCGCCGTCATAGTTCTTGCAGGCCCAGACATAGCCGCCCGACCATTTCAGGCTGGAGGCCACCATGTCGTCGATCAGCCGGTGCTCGTACCAGAGCTTCTTCGCCTTGAATTCGGCTTCGAACTCAGCCTCGTAGACCTCCTGGAAGATGTCCTTGAAGCGGCCGTCATAAGCCTTGAGGATTGTGTTCTTGGTCGAGAGGTAGACGGGGTAATTACGCAGCAGGCCATAGTTCAGCGAGGCGCGGGCGAATTCGCGGATAGATTCGTCGAGATTGTACATGGCCATGGCGACGCCGGCGCTGGGTGCGTCGAACACATCGTGCTCGATCACCTGGCCGTCCTCGCCGACGAATTTGATCGTCAGCTTGCCCTTGCCGGGAAAGCGGAAGTCGGTGGCGCGGTACTGGTCGCCGAAGGCGTGGCGGCCGACGATGATCGGCTTGGTCCAGCCGGGCACCAGCCGCGGCACGTTCTTCATGATGATCGGCTCGCGGAAGATGGTGCCGCCGAGGATGTTGCGGATGGTGCCGTTCGGCGACTTCCACATCTTCTTCAGCTTGAATTCCTCGACGCGCTGCTCGTCGGGTGTGATCGTCGCGCATTTCACGCCGACGCCGTATTTCTTGATGGCGTTGGCCGAATCGATGGTCACCTGGTCGTTGGTGGCGTCGCGGTGCTCTATGCCGAGGTCGTAATATTCGAGCTTGAGGTCGAGATAAGGGTGGATCAGCTTGTCCTTGATGAACTGCCAGATGATGCGGGTCATCTCGTCGCCGTCGAGTTCGACGACCGGGTTCGCCACCTTGATCTTCGCCATGGAAAGAATGCCTCGCTTTTGGGGAACGGAACGGCCTTGCCCGCACGGCTGCCGGCCCTGGGATGCGGCCCGTATATCAAAGGCTTTTTGGCCGCGCAAACGGCGAACCGCGCCGTAGTGCCGGCATTCTTTGCCAAAGCTTCATTTTCGCCGCCAAATGTGGCAGGGGACTGCGAAATGCCGCAAACAGCAGTTCACTGACAACCATGGCCGCTACCCAGGATCCCGACACCCCTCTTGCCTCCGGAACGCCTGCGTCCGGACCGGCGATCATCCTGGTCGAGCCGCAGCTCGGCGAGAATATCGGCATGGTTGCGCGCGCCATGGCCAATTTCGGCCTTGCCGAGCTGCGGCTCGTCAATCCGCGCGACGGCTGGCCGAGCGACAAGGCGCGTGCCGCCGCAAGCCGCGCCGACCACGTCATCGATGCCGTCACGGTGTTCGACGACCTGGCCTCGGCGGTCGGCGATTTGAACTTCGTCTTCGCCACCACGGCGCGCGCGCGCGACAATTTCAAGCCCGTGCGCGGTCCGGTCGAGGCGGGCAGGGCGCTGCGGGCGCGGCAGCGGGCCGGCCAGCGCACCGGCATCCTGTTCGGCCGCGAGCGCTTCGGCCTCTATAATGACGAGGTCGGCCTTGCCGACGAGATCGTCACCTTCCCCGTGGATCCAGCCTTCTCCTCGCTCAACATCGCCCAGGCCGCCCTGCTGATGTCCTATGAATGGATGAAGTCCGGCCTGGAACACGAGACCATGACCAACTTTTCCGGCCCTGAAATGCCGCCGGCTGCCAAGGAAGAATTGCACGGCCTGTTTGCGTATCTGGAAGGTGCACTGGAGGCGCGCGGCTATTTCCGCCCGGCAGCGAAGAAGCCGAAGATGGTCGACAATTTGCGCGCTGTTCTGACCCGCCCCGGCTTTGCCGAGCCGGAGCTCAAGGTGCTGCGCGGAATAATATCATCGCTGGACAGGTTCTCGCCGGCCATGCCGCGCGGCGACGGATCGCCCGGCGACGATCCAAGGCGGCTCCCGGCGGCCGCGGCACGCGCTGCGAGGGCGAAAGACAAAGACTAGGCGCGCAAATGCAGCTGTCTTACCAGTAACCGAATTTTATTTGGTTTGATCCATGGTTTTCGAAACGATGGATCTCGGATGTTTAGCTCAAATATCGGTCGTCTTCGCTTTTTCTTCTATTCCGTGGCTCTGCTGGTTGCGGAAATCGCGACCTTTGTGCTGTGTGTCGTGCTGACCATCGGCATCGAGGGCTTGGCCAATTCGAAACCAGGTCCTTCCAGGGAAGGGCTGGCCGCGGCCGTTCTCGTCGCCTCGCTGGTGATCGTTCTGTTCCGCGCGAATTTCGCCTGGCGTCGAAGCCGCGACGCGCAAGGGTCCGGTTGGATCCTTTGGTCGTATATCGTGTTCTCGACCCTGTTCGCGATCCTGCAGGCCGGCACTGTTCTTGTCGTAAAATTCGACGGCGAAGATTCGCATTCCGGTCTTAACCTGCTGGGATTAGCTCTTGTCGGGCTGTGGGCCGTCATCTTGGCGGCCAGGCCGGCGGGCGGTGGCTCTTCGGATATGGCATCATCCCTGAGTTTCGACGATTTCGACCCGCCCGGGCCGCTGCGCCGCACCGCGGCGCCCCATTCAGCGTCAGCCGCGGGCGTGACGGCCCTGGCTCCAGCCTACGCCATGCGCGCCGCGCCGGTGCCGTCGAACCATGCTGCATCTCAACCTGCATCTCCGGCAACCGGCCGGCCGCGGGCCGGCGGCTTCGGCAAGCGGGGCCTTGTGTGACCTGTCTCGCCGCATCAAGGCCATGATGGTTCCACATAGAAGCGGCCGGGACAAAGCATCATTGGCCGAAGCAAAATGCATAGGCCGGCCTTCTCTCGTGATCTCGTTTGTAATTCCCCAGCCCTTAGTGATTCCCAGCCCTTAGTGACTCAATGACCATGACCGATCCGTCGAGCGCCCGTCCGATCCTGATGTTCGATTCCGGCATTGGCGGCCTCACCGTGCTGCGTGAGGCGCGCGTCCTGATGCCTGACCGCCGCTTCATCTATGTCGCCGACGACGCGGCGTTCCCCTTCGGCGCCTGGGAGGAAACGGCGCTGAGAACACATATTCTGGAGTTGTTCGCCAGGCTGCTCGAACGGTTTTCGCCGGCCATTTCGGTCATCGCCTGCAACACCGCCTCGACACTGGTCATCGATGCGTTGCGCGAGCGGTTTCCCGGCCACCCTTTCGTCGGCACCGTGCCGGCCATCAAGCCGGCGGCGGAACGCACGCGCTCAGGCCTCGTTTCGGTGCTGGCGACGCCCGGCACCGTCAAGCGCCAGTACACGCGCGACCTGATCAGCAAATGGGCGCAGAAATGCCACGTCCGCCTGGTCGGCAGCGACAGGCTGGCTGGATTGGCCGAAGCCTATATGCGCGATGGTTTTGTCGACGAGGACGCCGTGCGCGCCGAGATCGCGCCGTGCTTCGTTGAGCATGACGGGCTGCGCACCGACATCGTCGTGCTTGCCTGCACCCATTATCCTTTTTTGGCCAACCGCATGCGCAAGACAGCACCTTGGCCGGTCGACTGGCTCGACCCGGCCGAGGCGATCGCACGCCGCGCGCTGTCGCTGCTTGCCGATACCGAGGCCGCTTATCGCAGAGAGGCACTGCCGGAAGGGGCCGACCTTGCGTTCTTCACCTCGAACAGCGCCGATTTTCCGACGCGCCGGCTGATGCAGGGATTTGGCCTGGCGATATCCTGACCGCAAGCAATTTTCGCTTTGGGAACATCACACCAGACAATGCGTTTTCCTCTCATCGGAAACGGGAGAAACCATCATGCCAGCCACCTCAAAAGCCCAGCAGAAAGCGGCCGGCGCGGCATTGTCAGCCAAGCGCGGCGAGACCAAGAAGGGCGCGCTCAAAGGTGCGTCGAAGGGAATGTATAAATCCATGAGCGAAAAACAGCTCGAGGAGTTCGCCGAGACCAAGCGCAAAGGCCTGCCGGAAAAGAAGTCGAAACACTGATCGACTGACCATTCTGGCGGCGGATGCCGGTCAATAAAAGGCCCGCGGCTGAGCCGCAGGCCATGACGTCTCAACGGGCGAGGGCGAAAATTACCAGTTCCAGCCCCACCCGCAGCGCCGCACTTTGTAGCGGATGACCTTGCGGTGACCGTGGCGCCACACCACCTTCTTCTTGACCACGATGCGGCAGACCTGGTGATGCCTGTGCCCATGCCAATGCCGGGCCTGCGCTGGCTCGGGCACAACCGCCATCGTGCCGGCCATCACCGCGGCTCCCACCAACGTAAGGAAGAACTTCTTCATGCGAATTCCTGCTCCTCTGACTTCAGTCCCTTCCTGATGCCGCTGGCGCAACCTCCCGCCACATCCGGCACGTTCTACAACCGTAACACTATCCGGTTCGGCGACTCGCGCCAGCCAGAAGCTTGACAGCGGTTAAATCTCCGTTTAACCAGCCCATCAACACCGGGCCGCAATGCCCGGTGGTTTTCTTTATGTGTGCAAGACGTTTGGGGAAGCCGGTTTTACTTTCCCTATGTCTTGTTTGAAATGACGTGTCCCGTGGGTTTTCCGTCGCGTTGCGTCGAAAACCCTGTCAGGTCTCGAAAACGGAGGCCAGAGGAGGGCGCGTTTCCTTCACCCGGACCATAAGGTTCCGGGTGCGTTGTTTTGAAAGGGAATGCGATGAGCAAGCGCGAATCCGCGAAGTACAAGATCGACCGCCGTCTTGGCGAAAACATCTGGGGCCGCCCGAAGTCCCCAGTCAACAAGCGTGAATACGGCCCCGGCCAGCATGGCCAGCGCCGCAAGGGCAAGCTTTCCGATTTCGGCCTGCAGCTGCGCGCCAAGCAGAAGCTGAAGGGCCACTATGGCGACGTTTCGGAGAAGCAGTTCCGCAAGGTCTATGAAGAGGCGGACCGCCGCAAGGGCGACACCTCGGAGAACCTGATCGGCCTGCTCGAATCGCGCCTCGACGCCGTCGTCTACCGCTCCAAATTCGTGCCGACCATCTTTGCGGCGCGCCAGTTCGTCAATCACGGCCACGTCAACGTCAATGGCAAGCGCGTCAACATCGGCTCGTACCGTTGCAAGCCGGGCGATGTCATCGAAGTGCGCGAGAAGTCGAAGCAGCTGGTCATCGTGCTGGAATCGGTGGGCCTGGCCGAGCGCGACGTGCCCGATTACATCGAGGCCGACCACAACAAGATGACCGCGACTTTCACGCGCATCCCCGGCTTGGCGGATGTTCCGTTTGCCGTGCAGATGGAACCGAATCTGGTCGTCGAATTCTATTCGCGCTGATCGGCGTTCGCCACGACACAACCGAAGGCCGCCCCTCCAGGCGGCCTTTTCTTTCTTCGTCCTTTTCAGGGACGTGAGTCGGAAATCGATTTCGATTTTCGATCCGATGCGCTACTGCGGGCGGCAACAGGACTTTAGGGCCGACGCGCCGTGAACATGCAGCCAGACGCCAAAACGCTTGACCCGATCGCCGACGCCGAAGGCGGCTTTCATCCGCTGTTTGCCGATGTGCCGTCCTCCGTCGAGTTCAACAAGCTGCGCAAGCGGCTGTTGCGGCTTGCCCGCCAGGCGATCGACGATTTCGCCATGGTGAGACCCGGCGACCGTTGGCTGATCGCTCTGTCGGGCGGCAAGGATTCCTACGGCTTGCTTGCCGTGCTGCTTGATCTCAAATGGCGCGGGCTGCTGCCGGTCGAGCTGTTGGCCTGCAATCTCGACCAGGGCCAGCCGAACTTTCCCAAGCACATATTGCCCGATTATCTCGACAGCTATGCCATTCCGCATCGCATCGAATATCAGGACACCTATTCGGTGGTCACCGACAAGCTGGCCGAGGGCAGCACTTATTGCTCGCTGTGCTCGCGGCTGCGGCGCGGCCATCTCTATCGCATTGCCCGCGAGGAGGGCTGCTCGGCGCTGGTGCTCGGCCACCACCGCGAGGACATACTGGAAACCTTCTTCATGAACCTGTTCCATGGCGGGCGCCTGGCCGCCATGCCGCCGAAGCTGCTCAATGACGAAGGCGATGTCATGGTGCTGCGGCCGCTCGCCTATTGTGCGGAAGCCGATCTCGAGAAATTCGCCGGCGCCATGAAATTCCCGATCATTCCGTGCGATCTGTGCGGTAGCCAGGAAGGTCTGCAGCGCAACGCCATGAAGGCGATGCTCGACGACATCGAGAAGCGCATGCCCGGCCGCAAGGACACGATGATCCGCGCCATGACCAATGTGCGGCGTTCGCATCTGCTCGACAGGAAACTGTTCGATTTCGCCGCCCTCAACGAAACCCTCACCACCAGGCGTCCCGATGACATTTGACGATAGCGCAGTCGACTGGCTTGCCGCCCTTCTGTCGGAAGCCGCCGTCGCCGAGATCATGCCGCGCTTTCGCCGGTTGAGCGAGAGCGACGTCCGTCGCAAGACCTCGGCCGCCGATCTCGTCACCGAGGCCGACGTCAATGCCGAACGGCTCATCACCACCATGCTGCGCCAGCGTTATCCCCACGCAATGATCGTCGGCGAGGAGGCCTGCTCCGACGACCCGACGCTGCTCGACGGTCTCGGCGATGCCGAACTCGCCTTCGTTATCGACCCGGTCGACGGCACTTTCAACTTCGCCTCCGGCGTGCCGCTGTTCGGCGTCATGCTTGGCGTCGTGGTCAAGGGCGAGACGGTCGCCGGCATCATTCACGATCCCGTCGGCAAGGATTGGCTGATCGGCGTTAGTGGCGCCGGCAGCCATATCCGCCATGCCCATGGCAATCTGGAAAAGGTCCATGTCGCCAAACCGGCGCCGATGTCGGAAATGACCGGTGCGGTCTCATGGCACTATGTGCCGGAGCCGGACCGCTCACGTTTGGCGCGCAACCAGACCAAGTCGCTATCGCAGTTCAATTATCGCTGCGCCGCCCACGAATACCGCCTGCTGGCCAGCGGCCACGGCCATTTCGTCGTCTACAACAAGCTGATGCCTTGGGACCACTTGGCCGGCGTGCTGATCCATGCGGAGGCCGGCGGCCATGCCGCGCGCTTCGACGGCAGCGCCTATCTGCCGTCGCATGTCGGGGGTGGCCTGCTGGTCGCGCCGGACCGTGAGAGCTGGCGGGAGCTGCGCCGCGAGCTCTGGGCGGAATAGCTCTTCGCTGCCAAAGGTGTCCAATCTTGTGCGAAACCGGAGATCTCGAATGAAACCTCGGTCCGCAATTGTTGCAACGGCCTTTGCCCTTGCCTTGGTTGCCGGTGTCAATGAAGCAAGAGCTGGGGAACGCGCATGTCGCAGTCCCGACTCCGTCGACACCATAGACGAGATGTTCTCCGCGATCTTCGCCTGTTGGAAGCCGCCGCCCGGAACCGCGGGCATGACCCTGACGCTGCAGTTCTCAATTCGCCGAAACGGCACGCTTATTGGCAAGCCGCGCGCCACTTTCTCCCATCTAGGGGACGATGGTCCGCTCAACCGGGCCTTCGTGGCTTCCGTCCTCGAGGCGCTCGACAAGGCTCTTCCACTGCCCGTTTCCGACAGCATGGGTGGAGCAATCGCAGGACGTACGCTGTTCCCTCGCTTCACCGCGGTCAATGAGGGTGCATCCTAGGCGCACGCGCAATGTGCATTAAACCGGCGGGTTATGCGGCTGGAATAGTCTGCCGCGCTCGGCCAGCAGGATCATCAGCAGCGCCGCCACCGACACGCTGCAGAACCCGGCGGCCAGCGGCGTCACCGTGCCGTTGAAGGCTTGGCCGATCAGCGTGCCGAGAATGCCGCCAAGAAATGTCTGCATGAACCCAAGGATCGACGACGCAGTGCCGGCCAGGTGCCCCAGCGGCTCCATAGCGAGCGCGTTGAAGTTCGCGCCGAGCGCGCCGAACGGGACCATGGCGCAGGCAAAGAAGGCAATGAAGAGCCATAGCGGCATCTTCATTTCGATGGAAACGACCAGCCAGGCAAGGCTGATTGCCAGAAACAGCAGCAGCGCGCTTTGCGACAGGCGGCGCATGCCGATACGGCCGACGAGGCGCGAATTGAGGTAGTTCGAAAACGCAAGCACGCCGGCAACCCCCGCGAAGATGACCGGGAACATCTCACCGACATTGAACACGCTGACATAGATCTGCTGGGCCGAGGCGATGAAGCCGAACATGGCGCCGAAGATGAAGGTGCTGGCGAAGGCGTAGCAGAGCGCGATGCGGTTGGTGAGAACGATGCGGAAGCCGCCGATGATGGAGGACAGCGTCAGCGGCCGGCGATATTCGGGATGTAATGTCTCGGGCAGGCGCAGCAGCGACCAGGCGGACACGATCAGCGCGCCGGCTGCCATGGTGACGAAGATCACATGCCAGGTCGCAAACAGCATGATGAACTGGCCGATACCGGGCGCGACCACCGGAATGGCCATGAACACCATGAAGATCAAGGACATGACTTCGGCCATGCGCCTTCCGTCGAACGTATCGCGCACGATCGAGACGGCAATGACGCGCGTCGCCGCCGCGCCGATGCCTTGCACGGCCCGGCATAGCAGAAGCGTGGCGAATGACGGGGCGATTGCCGCAGCGCCGGCCGCGACGACGTAGATCACCAGCCCTGCGACAAGAGGCGCGCGGCGCCCGAAACGGTCCGAGATCGGCCCGAAGAACAGCTGTCCGCCCCCAAAGCCAAGGATATAGGCGGTGACCACATATTGCCGGTGGTTTTCATTTTCGACGCCAAGCGAAGCGCCGATCTGCTGCAGCGCCGGCAAAATAATGTCGATGGCCAGCGAATTGAGCGCCATCAGCGCCGCGCACAGCGCAATGAATTCCCAGCGCGGAATGGGCAAGGTGCTTGCCTTTTGCTGCGCTTGTGCTTGCTGATCCACGGCCAGTCCGATCCTCAACGAAAATGCGCCGGCTGGCCGACGCATCCATTCGTTGATTGCCCCGATGTCGGGCAGAACTTTTTGCCAAGGTGGGGGCTGCCCCGGCGCTTATCGCTTGACCCCCGAAAATCGCAGTCGGAAGGTCATACGCAGAAACAGAAGTCAGGCGGCGCCTTTGACGCTGACGCCTTTTTCGACGAGGAAGGTCTGCAATTCGCCCGCCTGGAACATCTCGCGGATGATGTCGCAGCCGCCGACGAACTCGCCCTTGACGTAGAGCTGCGGGATGGTTGGCCAGTTGGAGTAGTCCTTGATGCCTTGCCGCAGTTCGGCCGACGTCAGCACGTCGACGCCCTTATAGTCGGCGCCGATATAGTCGAGGATCTGCACGACCTGGCCGGAAAATCCGCATTGCGGAAAGCCGGGGGTGCCCTTCATGAAGAGAACGACGTCGTTGCCCTTCACCTCATTGTCAATGTAATCGTTGATGCCGCTCATGGAATACCCTTTCATGCCTGTGGGAGTCAGGCTCGAACATTACCCTTCAAATAAACCCATGGGTTGCGCGAAACAAGATGTTTGCCGCCTTGCCATGCAAATGGCGCAAAGGAAGGTCTGATCTTGGGCCAAGCCGTTGGCCACCATTTGTCCCGAGGCGTGATGAAAAGACGGTATCTCGCCGGGGTCGTCCTCGCCGTTCTGTTCGCCGCACTGTCCTTGATCTGGTGGGCCAAGTCGCCGAGGCAGCCACCTCTCGTCGTCGGCGGTGGATTACCGGCGCCGTGCCGCGACGCGAGCTTCGAGGCGGTCGCCTATGTCGTCTGCGAAATCGATCTGCGCCGCTATGACATCGGTGTGTTCCACGCAGGCATTGACGGCAAGGCTTTCGGTTCACTGGACAAATTCGACAAGGCGATGGCGGATCAGGGCCGGCCGGTGCTGCTCGCCATGAACGCCGGCATGTATCACCAAGACCTGACTCCGGTCGGCCTTCTCGTCGAGGACGGCCGGGAGAAGGCGCCGATCAACCTCGCCGACAGCGAAGGCAAATTTCTTCCTGAAACCGAACGGCGTCTTCCTGGTCCGGAAGGATGGCAAGGCGGCGGTCATCGAGACAAGCGCCTATGTTGCGACCAGACTGGACGTGATGTTTGCCACGCAATCCGGCCCGATGCTGGTGATCGACGGCCGGCTTCATCCCCGCTTCGAGCAAAACGGCACATCGCGCTATATCCGCAATGGCGTCGGCGTGCGTGACGAAAACACTGTCGTGCTGGCGATCTCGCGCTCTGAGGTCAGCCTCGGCAGCTTCGCCCGACTGTTTCGAGACGCGCTCGATTGTCCCAGCGCGCTTTTCTTCGACGGGGCCGTTTCGGCGCTGTCGAACGGCGAGCGGATGATTGTGGGTGGAAACTATCCAGCCGGGCCGATCATCGCCGTGACCGGTAAGAAGCTTGCGAGCCGGTAACTGCAAGAGAGCTCAGTCCGGCACGCTGGTCTGCAGGGCAAGCGCGTGCAGCACGCCGCCCATGTTGCCCTTCAGCGCGTCATAGACCATCTGGTGCTGCTGGACGCGGCTTTTCCCGCGAAAGCTTTCGGCCACAACCTCAGCCGCATAATGGTCGCCGTCGCCGGCCAGGTCGCGAATGGTCACCTTGGCGTCCGGAATGCCTTCCTTGATCAGCCGTTCGATGTCGTGGGCGTCCATTGCCATATGAGGATTCCTTGTTCAGGTCGTGATCTCATATATGGTCGAAAAGGCGGATGAACCACACCGAAACGGCCCCGCTTGATCACATCACGGGTCCACGACCTCATTTGCCATGAAGCGAGGGAACCAGGATTCGTGGGCGGCGGTCAATTCGCTGACCGGTATCGCACGCGCCTCGCCCAGCTTCAATTCGCTGCCGCCGGTCGAGCCGATCCACGGTGCAAAAATGCCGAGTTTGCTTTGTTGTTCGCGAATGGCGTCCCATTCCTCGCTCTGCGGATCGATCGACAGCGTCAGCAGGTAGCGGCCCTGATCCTCGCCGAACCAGACGGGGATCGGATCCGTACCGATCAGGCCGGGAATGGTCGCGCCGATGCCGGAGGCCATCGCCATCTCGGCCAGCGCCACCGCGATGCCGCCGTCGGAAACGTCATGCGCCGCGCTAACGACACCGGAGCCGATCAGCGCCCGCACATGGTCGCCGACCCGCTTCTCGTGGTCGAGATCGACCGGCGGCGGCGGGCCGTCGGCGCGGCCATGGATGTCGCGCATATAGGCGGACTGGCCAAGATGCCTGCCCCACATGGTCGGCGCGCCGACCAGCACGATCATCTGGCCTTCGGCGGCAAAGCCGATCCGCACCATTTTCGACCAGTCGGCAATCAGCCCGACGCCGCCGATGGTTGGTGTCGGCAGGATGCCTTGGCCGTTGGTCTCATTGTAGAGGGAGACGTTGCCGGAGACGATCGGAAAGCCAAGCGCCCGGCAGGCATCGCCGATGCCTTTCACGGCACCAACCAGCTGGCCCATGATCTCCGGCCGTTCCGGATTGCCGAAATTGAGGTTGTCGGTGGCCGCGAGCGGCAGAGCGCCGGTGGCGGTAAGATTGCGCCAGCATTCGGCAACGGCCTGCTTGCCGCCCTCGTAAGGGTCGGCCTCGCAATAGCGCGGCGTCACGTCGGAGGAGAAGGCGAGCGCCTTGGTCGGGTGGCCATCGACGCGCACGACACCGGCGTCGCCGCCGGGAAGCTGCAGCGAATTGCCCTGGATCAGCGTGTCGTACTGCTCCCACACCCAGCGGCGCGAGGAAAGGTCCGGTCCCCCCAGCAGCTTGAGCAGTGCGTCGGCCACATCGGCTTGAGGTGCATCGCCGACCAGCGGCGCCGGCTTCTTCGGTTCGACCCAGGGACGGTCATATTCCGGCGCCTGGTCGCCGAGATCCTTGATCGGCAGATTGGCGACTTCATCGCCCTGGTGCAGCACGCGGAAGCGCAGATCGTCGGTGGTCTTGCCGACGATGGCAAAGTCTAGGCCCCATTTGTGGAAGATCGCCTCGGCCTGTTTTTCCTTTTCGGGGCGCAGCACCATCAGCATGCGCTCCTGGCTCTCCGAAAGCATCATCTCATAGGCGCTCATGCGCTCTTCACGCACCGGCACCTTGTCGAGATCGAGCTCGATGCCGAGGTCGCCCTTGGCGCCCATCTCGACCGCCGAGCAGGTGAGGCCGGCCGCACCCATATCCTGGATGGCGATAACGGCGCCGGACGCCATCAGTTCGAGGCAGGCTTCGAGCAGGCATTTTTCGGTGAACGGATCGCCAACCTGCACGGTGGGGCGCTTCTCGTCGATCTTGTCGTCGAACTCAGCCGAAGCCATGGTGGCGCCGCCGACGCCGTCGCGGCCGGTCTTGGCGCCGAGATAGACCACCGGCAGGCCGACGCCCTTGGCCTCGGACAGAAAGATTGCGTCTGTCTTCGCGAGGCCCGCGGCAAACGCATTGACCAGGATGTTGCTATTGTAGCGGGCGTCGAAATTGACCTCGCCGCCGACCGTCGGCACGCCGAAGGAATTGCCATAGCCGCCGACGCCAGAAACGACGCCGGCAACGAGGTGCCTGGTTTTGGGATGATCCGGCGCGCCGAAGCGCAGCGCGTTCATCGCCGCGATCGGCCGCGCGCCCATGGTGAAGACATCGCGCAGGATGCCGCCGACGCCGGTCGCAGCTCCCTGATAAGGCTCGATATAGGAGGGGTGGTTATGGCTCTCCATCTTGAAGACGACGCAGTCGCCGTCGCCGATGTCGACCACACCGGCATTCTCGCCCGGGCCCTGGATGACTTGCGGCCCGGTGGTCGGCAGCGTGCGCAGCCACTTCTTCGAGGATTTGTAGGAACAATGCTCGTTCCACATAGCCGAAAAAATACCAAGTTCGGTAAAGCTCGGTTCGCGCCCGACCAGGTCGAGGATGCGCTGGTACTCGTCGGGCTTCAGCCCGTGCGCGGCAATGAGTTCAGGAGTGATCGGCACGGAATTGGAAATGGTCATGATCGGCAATTGTGTCCTCGGGATCGAGTCTCGTCTTATCGCAAGCTTTGCAGCCGATACACCCCGTCGGATGACTAAAACGATGGAAAGCAACAGCTGACGGCAAGTAGCGAAAGATCGCCACTCGACCCGCCGGTTTCAAGCCGGTTCAGGAAAAGCTGTCGTAGCCGGCGCGGCCCTCGTCCAGAAGCCGCCGGATCACCGCGACGCCGTGCGCGATATCGTCCCGCTGTCGCGGCTGCGAGATGCCAAACCGCACGCCGTGAAAGGCCTGTTCGGAACGCCCTGCCTTGAACTCATCCTCGTCGTCGATGAGCACGCTATGTTCGAGGCAAGCCTGTTTGAAAGTGCCGGACAGCCACGGGTCGGGCAAAGTGAGCCAGACGAACGGCACATTGTCCAGCGCCTGGAAGTCGAAGCCGTCGAGTGTCTCGCGCACGATCGCGATGCGCGCACCGATCTCGGCAATGCTGCGCTTGCGCATCTCGGCGGCCTGACCGGACAGCACCAGCCGGCTGCCCACCTCCGCCAGCAGAAAGGGCAGGCCGCCCGTCATCATCTTATGGGCGACCCGGATGCGGTGACGGTAGGCCGGCGGGCAAGCGAGCCAACCGCCGCGAACACCCGCCGCGACCGATTTCGACAGGCCGCCGGCAACGATGGTCCGTTCGGGAGCATATTCGGCCATTAAAGGCGTTGGGTCATCGGTCAGTCCGCCATAGAGATCGTCCTCGATCAGGACGACGTTATATTGACGGGCGACATGCGCGATTGCTTCGCGGCGCGATGCCGACAGCGTTGTCAGCGTCGGGTTCTTGGCCGTCGGCATCAAAAACATCATCTTCGGATGCTTTTGTGCGCAGACGCGCTCGAAATCCTGGGGATCTATGCCCTCGTCGTCAGCCGCCACCAGTGCGGTCCGGCGACCGATCAGGCCGGCACTGCGGGAGATCTGCGAATAGGTGAGGTGCTCGAAGACGACATAGTCGCCTGGGGCGGTGAGTCCCGCAATGGTTGCCATCACCGCGGCGTGGGTGCCGAGCGTGGGAACGATTGCATCCGCCGCCGGGCGATAGGAATTGCGCGACAGCCAGCGCCTGCCCGCTTCCAACCAGCGGTCCGGGAAATCACGAGTATAGCTTGAAATCTCATGCGGATGGTCTTGCGCCGTGCGTGTCAACACGTCGGCGACGATGGCACCCTGGCCGACATCCGGTGCGGCCGTGCTATCGAAGCGCAGCTTGTCGCCGGGCGCATCCATATAGCGTGTGCCTTGTTCGACCGGCCCTAGGAAATCCGGCTTTGCGCTCTCCGACTGTTGAGCGATAACGTAGGTTCCGCGGCCGACCTCGCCGCTGACCAATCCCCGCTCGCGCAGCAATTGATAGGCCCTGCCGACCGTGCCGACGGTCGTGCCGATGTCGTATGCCAGATCGCGCTGCGGCGGCAGCTTTGCCCCTGCACCGATCAGGCCGCGGTCGATGTCCGTCTCGATGGAATCGGCAAGCCGCTGATAGAGCGGGCCGGTGCGGGCGGTCAGGTCTGGAAGCCAACTTGTCATGGTGACAATTTTTTACATTGCACCGAAATGAGAGTCAATACATATGAAGCGGGCCGCACGAAAGGCACAATTGCAATCTTGGCAGAAAGACAATGGGCGCAATAGAGACAATCCGCTACGCGGCAGTTGAATTGACCGGAAGCCGCTCGTCGGGCCGGAGATCCTATGTTCGCCGGATCGCGCAAGTGGTCACGTCATTCGTCCGATGGATCGACGGTCTGCTGGAGCGCCGGCGCAGTCGGCTGGTCCTGCTCGAGATGACCGACGATCAGCTCAAGGACATCGGTATCTCGCGCTGCGATGCCCATCGTGAAGGTCTGAGGCCGTTCTGGGACTGATGCGTTCGAGCGCTTCAGCGGACGCTCGCCGTCCTGAGCCGCGCGACGCCACGGTCCACAAGCACCGCCACAATACATAGCACGAGAAAAAGCCCCGTGATGGCCACGGCCGAGACGGCGACGCTGGTCGCGCCGTTCTTGGCGAGATCTAGGAACGGGTAGGGCACTTCACCGGCAATCGGCGCCCGCAGCAGCGCGTAGGCCAGATACGCGATCGGATAAATCATCCACCAGGAGATGTCACGCCACCGCGTCGAGCCGTCGGCGCCCGCCACAAGCCACCACAGCACGAACAACACCGGCGTCACATAGTGCAAGAGCACATCGCAGAGCAGGAACAGCCCTCGCGGCTGCCAAAGCTGCGCCAAGACCGTTGCATAAACGATGAGAACCAGCGTTATGGCGACGGCTACGCCCGCCCGCATCCGTGGGGCGGCAAAAGCCGGAAACCAGGCATAACCCGCTGACGACAGCAACGAGGCATGGACGAGCACCGCGCCGATATTGGTCAGGATGGTGAAGAAGCTGAAATAGAAGACCAGCGAGCCGACAAAGCCGCGGCCGGCTTCCATTGATGCCGGGACGGTGATGCAGAGCTGCAGGACGAGCCCGGCCAGGCCGACGACCAGACCGGTGATCTGCAGCAAGCGACCCATTGGGCTAGGCAGCAGCAGCGCAGGCCGGATTGCCCGCCTGCCAGCGGGCAATGTCCGAGCCGATGCGGGCGCCGAGCGGTTCCGACATCAATGGGCCGAACACGTCGACGCGGCTCGAATTGCCTTGCGCCTGCACGACCAGCAACGGCTTTCCGCCATAGTGTTTGGCCGGCACCAGCAGGAAGCGCGGCGTGCCGCTGAACGAATTCAGTTCGTTGGCCATCTGGTAGGATTTGAACGCAGGGTCCTTGCTGGCGATCCAGCATTTGTGGGCAGCTATTGCCACCTGCTCCATGGCAAGCAGTGACGCGCTCTTGCCCGCCGGCGCTGGCGTGCTCTTCGGGCCTGACTGGCAGGAGGCGAGTACAAGACCGGCGGAAGCGGCGAGGGCGAGGCGGGCCAGTGTCGATCGCATGGTCAAGCGGCGCCCATCTCGAGTTCGGACAGAAAGATCTTCAGACCGTCTGTCATCTCACCCCAGACGCGCGACAGCGCCGGATGCTGCAAGGCGATTTGCTCATAGGCATCGAATTTCGGATAGGCATCAAGCAGGTCGGGGCGGCCGATCGTCGCCCTAAAATTGTTGAAGACGAAGCGGGTCGGCGTCAGCCACGCATCGGCGAATGAGATGTCGTCGCCGAGTGCAAACGGGCCATGCGCCATGCGGGCCTCGATTGCCGCAAGCCCGTGATGCAGTCGGGCGAACTGTGCCTTGATCTCGGCCTCGTTGCGCTGCGGCACGAAATAGAGCTCAAACAGCTTCATGGTGGGGGCGAGCACGTCAAGGTCGGTGATGCGAGCGAACATGCGCACCAATGCCCGGTCCTTCGAATCCTTGGGCAGCAGCGCTGGCTCGGGAAAGCGCTCCTCCAGATATTCGGCAATCACCACCGATTCGACGATCGTTTCGCCCGAGCCGGTGATCAGCACCGGAATCCGGTTCAGCGGCGAGATGGCACGAAATGCCTCGGGGATGGGAAACCCAGGCGGCGGTGCAATGACCTTCAGCGGCACGTTCTTGATGTAGGCCAGCGCCCGCACGATCGACGAATAGGGCGACAACGGCCGCGAATAGAGTTTCATGACCGTCGCTCCAGGAGGAAAATTGAAGGCATCAAGCGGCGATGCCCAAGGCGCTTTCGAACAGCGCCCGGCCGTCGCTGCCGCCATGCGCCACTTCGATCAGGTTCTCGGGATGCGGCATCAGGCCGAGCACGTTGCCGCGGCCGTTAACGATGCCGGCAATGTCGTTGATCGAGCCGTTGGGATTGGTGCCTTCGGCATAGCGGAACACCACCTGGCCTTCGCCTTCGAGGCGGGCCAAAGTTTCGGCGTCGGCAAAATAATTGCCGTCATGGTGCGCCACCGGCGCGCGGATGATCTGGCCCGGCTGGTAGCGGCGGGTGAACATCGTGTTGGCATTGGCGATCTGCAGCTTCACCTGGCGGCAGACGAATTTCAGCGAGGTGTTGCGCATCAAAGCGCCCGGCAGCAGGCCGGCCTCGACCAGGATCTGGAAGCCATTGCAGACGCCGATGACCATGACGCCCTTGGCTGCCTTTTCGGCGACAGCCCGCAGTACCGGCATGCGCGCGGCAATGGCGCCGCAGCGCAGATAATCGCCAAAGGAAAAGCCGCCGGGAATGGCGATCAGGTCGACATCGGGAATTTCGGTGTCCGTCTGCCAGACGGTGACCGGCGGCGTGCCGGAAATCTTGGTCAGCGCCGCGATCATGTCGCGGTCGCGATTGAGGCCGGGGAGCAGGACGACGGCTGATTTCACCTCAGGCGATCTCCACCGCGTAATTCTCAATCACCGTATTCGCCAGAAGCTTGTCGCACATGGCTTTCAGATCGGCCTCGGCCTTGGCCCTGTCGCCCTCGGCAAGCTCGACATCGAAAACCTTGCCTTGCCGCACCTGGCCGACGCCGCCGAAACCCATTGCGGACAGCGCATGCTCGATTGCCTTGCCTTGTGGGTCTAGCACGCCGTTCTTGAGGGTTACGGTAATGCGGGCCTTGATCACGCTGGACATGCTCCTGTTCACCTGTTGAGCGGGCAAGCCATCAGTGCGGCTTGCCTTTGACGCCGTCGGTCGATGCGACCAGCACCGGCCCGGCCGGACGCGGCGGTTCGTTCTCGTTCATGATGCCGAGGCGGCGGGCAACTTCCTGATAGGCTTCGACCAGCCCGCCCATGTCGCGGCGGAAACGATCCTTGTCGAGCTTGTCCTGCGTCGCCACATCCCACAGCCGGCAGGAATCCGGCGAAATCTCGTCGGCGACGACGATGCGCATCATGTCGCCTTCGAACAGGCGGCCGCATTCGATTTTGAAATCGACGAGCTGGATGCCGACGCCCATGAACAGTCCGGAAAGGAAGTCGTTGACGCGAATGGCCAGCGCCATGACATCGTCGATCTCCTGCGGGCTCGCCCAGCCGAAGGCGGTGATGTGCTCTTCCGAGACCATCGGATCGTCGAGCGCATCGGCCTTGTAATAGAATTCGATGATCGAGCGCGGCAGCACGGTGCCTTCCTCGATGCCGAGACGCTTGGCCAGCGAGCCGGCGGCGACGTTGCGCACCACCACTTCGAGTGGAATGATCTCGACTTCCTTGATCAGCTGTTCACGCATGTTGAGCCGGCGGATGAAGTGGGTCGGAATGCCCATCCGGTTGAGATGATTGAAGATGTGCTCGGAAATGCGGTTGTTGAGCACGCCTTTGCCATCGACGATTTCATGCTTCTTCTTGTTGAAAGCGGTAGCGTCGTCCTTGAAGAACTGGATCAGCGTGCCAGGCTCCGGTCCCTCATAAAGGATCTTGGCCTTGCCTTCATAAATGCGGCGGCGATTTTTCATCTGATTTTTCTCTGGATTTGCGGGCAGGCGGCAAGCGACCAGTTCCTGTCCGTCTGCCTAAAATAAGATGGCGACGGTGGGGTTCAATGCCGGTGTCTATCCCAATCGCACTGTTTGCTCAATCGGCAAATCCTTCCAATCAACCGCTTTCGGGGACCGAAATGCCGCAGCGCAGCAAGCAATGTAGCATATTGACCGGCCGGCGCCCTTTTGGTTTGTGCTCCGGCAACACATATTGGCACGACGAATCGGATTTCACGGAGGGATGCCATGAGCAGCATGAAAGACCGCGAAGAGGGCTTTGAGCGCAAATTCGCATTCGACGAGGAACTTCGGTTCAAGGCCGCGGCACGCCGCAACAGAGCGCTCGGCCTGTGGGCTGCCGAAAAGCTCGGCAAGTCAGGCACCGATGCCGACGCTTATGCCAGGGAAGTGGTCGTCAGCGACATTGAGGAAGCCGGCGATCACGACGTTTTCCGCAAGATACGCAAGGATTTTGATGCGGCCGGCATTGACCAATCGGACCATCAGATCCGCCGCACCATGGATGAATTGATGGCGCAGGCGATCGAGCAGATCAAGAACACCTGACCCTTTTCGATACCGATCGAATGCTGGACCAATCGACCGCTCGGCCCAACCGGGCGGTTTTTCTTTGCCTTTGCGGTCATTTCCGGCTGAATTGTTGCAACCAAAGAGGAAATCGCCAATGTCCCTGAAGTCACGCCTTGCGGCCGACGAGACACTGTTCACCGCATGGTCAGGCGTGCCGGATGCTTTGACGGTCGAGATACTGGCCAGACAAGGATTCGACGCGGTTACGCTCGACATGCAGCATGGTGGCCATCACGAGGACAGCGTGCTACGCGGGCTTGTACCGGTGCTGGCCGCCAACAAGCCGGCTTTGGTGCGCATCCCGGTCGGCCGCTTCGACATGGCCAGCCGCGCGCTCGACTTCGGCGCCGAGGCTGTGATTGCGCCGATGGTGAATTCAGTGGCGGACGCAAGGCTGTTTGCCGCCGCCATGAAATACCCGCCGCTCGGCGAGCGCTCCTGGGGCCCCACCTATGCCTTTCCGCGCCACGACAAGGGCGATCATGCGGACTGGCTGCGCGACAGCAACCAGCGCACCATGGCGTTCGCCATGGTCGAAACGCGCGCCGCGCTTGATGCACTCGACGGCATCCTCGACACGCCGGGTATCGACGGGATCTTCCTCGGCCCGTCGGATTTCTCGATCGCCTGGTCGAAGGGGACCACCGTCAGTTCGACGCTGGAGAGCATGATGGAGACCGTCGCCTCGATCGCCGAGCGCACCCGCAAGGCCGGCAAGCATGCGGCGATCTATGTGATGGAACCGGCCATTGCCGGTCGTGTGGTGTCGATGGGTTACCGGCTGCTGGCGATGGGTTCGGAGCATTCGCTGATTTCGCTTGGGGCAAAGACTCTGCTGAGCAGCGTCAGGGATTCGATCGCTTCCTAGAGATCCGTCAGGAATTTCGCGAACGTCATCGAACCTTCGGGCCAGGGGCCGAAGCCGGAATCCGCGTTGAGATGACCGGCATCGCCGGCGTCGATGAATAGCGAGCCCCAGGCCGCGGCAATGTCCTCGGCGACGCCAAAGGCGCAGAACGGGTCGTTGCGGCTGGCGATCACCACCGACGGAAATGGCAGAGGATCGCGCGGATAGGGACCGAAGGTCATCAGGTGCCTCGGCTTTATCTTTGGATTGGCGACATCGGGCGGCGCCACGAAGAAAGCGCCGGCGACCGGTCGCTCGAACCGAGACAATGCCTGGATGACCGCGGCGACGCCAAGCGAGTGAGCGACAATGACGACCGGCCGCTCGGCCTCGTTAACCGCCTTGGCGACACCGGCCGTCCAATCCTCGCGCACCGGCTTCGACCATTCCGTCTGTTCGACGCGGCGCGCTGTCGATAGTTTCGACTGCCAGCGGCTCTGCCAATGATCGGGGCCGGAATTGGTGTAGCCCGGCACGATGAGAATATCTGCTTCCCTGACTTTCATGGCGCGCATGTAGCGAGAGGCGCTGTCGGGTGCAACCGGGTATAAACTCAACAGCGACATGCAAACGCACCTCTCATGAGCCCGGTCTGCTCGCCATTGTGAACACCTTGTTCGCTTCTTGCGCTCTTGTGTGAACGATAGCGATCGACGATCTGTCGCCAGGAAAGAATGGCTGTTCCGAGATTTTGGCACGGACACGGCGTAGAATGATCGATGGCGCCGGGTTCCTCCGTTGGAAGCTTGTCGAGCGCCGGCTGAACGGAGCACTTTGATGAGCGAACTGCCTTTTGCCGCAACGACCCCGGTCAGCGTTGCCCGCGTCGGCTTGCGGGCGCGCGATGCAGAAAATCTCGCTGCCTACTATCGCAAAGTCGTCGGTTTACAGGAACTGAGCCGCGCCGGCGGCACGATTACGCTCGGCGCAGTCAATCGCCCTTTGCTCGACATCGAAGCGGATCCGGCTGCGAAACCCGATGACCCGCGCAGCGCCGGTCTTTTCCACACCGCCTTCCTGCTCCCTAGCCGGGTCGATCTCGGCCGCTGGATCAACCACGCCATCGCGGGCAAGATTGGCATCGAGGGCGCGTCCGATCATCTGGTCAGCGAGGCGCTTTATCTTACCGACCCGGAAGGCAACGGCATCGAGATCTATGCCGACCGCCGCCCCCAGGATTGGAAATGGAATGGCGACAAGATCGCGATGGCGACGGAGCGGCTGAACATTCCGTCGGTCATTGCCGAAGTGCCGGCCGGTGACGTCGGCTGGCAGGGCGCGCCGGAAAACAGCATTATCGGCCACGTCCATCTGCGGGTCGGCCGGCCGGAAGAAGCCGAAGCATGGTGGCATCAGGAGTTCGGTTTCGACACCGTGGCAAAATACGGTGGCGCGGCGGTGTTCCTGTCGTCCGGCGGCTATCATCACCACATTGGCGCAAATGCGTGGCAGAGCGCGAGCGCCGGTCGCCGCGATCCCGCCCGCTCCGGCTTGGCCTGGGTCGAGATGCGTTCGGACAATGTGGCTGATGCAACGACCCGCGAGGATCCGTGGGGCACGGTGATCAGGACCGTTCCCGGCAAGGCGTAGTTCGGTTAGAGCTTGGCCTTTTCAAGCAAGCGGCCAAGCATCAGCAGGCCCGCCGGCCATAGGCCGAGGCCGGCCTCGTTTCCCATGTGGCCGAGATCGCCGGCATCGGCGATATCCGCGCCCCAGGCTGCGGCAAAAGCGGTCGCCTTGTCGAAAGTGACGCGCGGGTCGCTGCGACTCGCCACCACCAATGCCGGGAAGGGCAGGCGCTTCAGCGGCATCGGCGCGAACGGGCGCACCGCGTCGAATGAGGGATCGGTATCCTCGACATTGGTCGCGGCAACCAGGAATGCCGCCGCGACCTTGTCGAGTTGGCTTTGACTGGCACTAGCAGCCCACTTCACCGCCGTCGCCACCGCCAGCGAATGCGCAAGTAGCACGACGCGGCGCGGTGCGGCGGCCACCGCCGCATCCACCTGGCCGATCCAGTCCCCGGGCTTAGGCCGGTCCCACTCGGCCTGCAGCACGCGGCTCGAATTGGGGAACACCCGGCACCAATGCGACATCCAATGATCCGGCCCGGAGTTGCCGCGCCCGGGCAGGGCAAGGAAATCGAAATCTCCGGCCGACGAAATCATCAGGCCTCTCCGAACACTCGGCTGAAGATCGTATCGACGTGCTTGGTATGATAGCCCAAGTCGAATTTCTCGCGGATCTCGGCCTCGGGCAGGGCAGCGACAACGTCCTTGTCGGCCAAAAGTTCCTCAAGAAAATCAGCGCCTTGCTCCCACACCTTCATCGCGTTGCGCTGCACCAGCCGGTAGGCGTCCTCGCGCGAAACGCCAGCTTGCGTCAGCGCCAGCAGCACGCGCTGCGAATGCACAAGGCCACGGAATTTGTTCATGTTCTTCAGCATGTTGTCGGGGTAGACGAGCAGTTTGTCGACAACGCTGGTCAGCCGTGAGAGCGCGAAATCGAGCGTCACCGTCGCGTCGGGCCCGATCATGCGCTCGACCGAGGAATGCGAGATGTCGCGCTCGTGCCACAGCGCCACATTCTCCATTGCCGGCAATGCGAACGAGCGCACCATGCGGGCAAGGCCGGTTAGATTCTCGGTCAGCACCGGGTTGCGCTTGTGCGGCATCGCCGACGAACCCTTCTGGCCGGGTGAAAAGTACTCTTCTGCTTCGAGTACCTCCGTGCGCTGCAGATGGCGCACCTCGATCGCCAGCCGCTCGATCGACGAGGCGATCACGCCGAGCGTGGCGAAGAACATCGCGTGGCGGTCGCGCGGGATCACCTGCGTCGACACCGGCTCCGGCTTCAGTCCGAGTTTCTTGGCCACGTATTCTTCGACATATGGGTCGATATTGGCAAAGGTGCCGACCGCACCGGATATGGCGCAGGTGGCGATGTCCTCGCGCGCGTGCACCAGCCTCTCGCGGCAACGCGAGAATTCGGCATAGGCCTGCGCCAGCTTGACGCCGAAGGTGGTCGGCTCGGCATGGATGCCGTGGCTGCGGCCGATGGTAATCGTATCCTTGTGCTCGAAGGCGCGGCGCTTGAGCGCCGCAAGCAGCCCGTCAATATCGGCCAGGAGGATATCGCTGGCCCTGGTGAGTTGCACGGCAAAACAGGTGTCGAGAACGTCGGAGGATGTCATGCCCTGGTGGATGAAGCGGGCATCCGGGCCGACGAATTCGGCAAGATGGGTGAGGAAGGCGATGACGTCATGCTTGGTGACGCGCTCGATCTCGTCGATGGCTTCGACATCGAATTTCGCCGCCCCGCCTTTCTCCCAGATGGTCTTAGCGGCCTCCTTCGGGATGACGCCGAGCTCGGCCAATGCGTCGCAGGCGTAGGCCTCGATCTCGAACCAGATGCGGAACCGGGTTTCGGGCGACCAGATGGCCACCATTTCCGGCCGGGAGTAGCGAGGGATCATCAGTCGGTCCTGACTTGCGAGAGCATTTGCCCGCGTCCTAACAGAGGCAGGCAAAATGCTCAACGTTGCTGGCGCGCAAACCAGACACTGGCGACAGCGAGCGCAATGAAACCGAGCGGAAAATACAGCCGGATGCCAAGGACGACGAACTGGTAGAGTGCCGTCAACATCGTGAACACGAACTGGAAAACCCAGGTGATGGTGAACGCGGGCGCATGCCATTGGACATAGTAGGAGCGGTATTGCAGCCCAAAGAGGCCGCCGGTGAAGACAATCGTCGCTGCGAGAAGGCAGACGAAGGCGGCGGCGAGGGCGATCTCCCAGTGGCGTCCGAGCGAGACGAGCCGCGCCAGGAACAGCCCAATCGGGAAAGCGAGCGCACCGCCGGCTGCATAAAGCAGCGAGACGAAGCGGATCTTTGCCGGGGTCTCCCAATTGTACTGCAGCAAATTGAGCAGCGCGCTGGCGCCCATCGCCATGGCCCACAGCAAGGCACCGGCAAATGCCGTGCGCAGCGACGGCAGAGCGCGGCGGAGACGATACAGGGCGCGATAGCGCATGGCGGGGAACGTCACAGGCGACCGGTTACCGCGATCCAGCGATAGTCCGGCCCCTCGAACCCGTATTGGCGCACTGCGATCAGCACGGCATAGGCGCTGAGGCTATCCAGTGAAAATGTCTGAACCGCGCCGATCTGGTAGCCATTCGGACAGCCTCTGCTTTGCGGGATCGATTTGTCCTCGTGAATAATGCTCGTCTGACCGCCGTCCTTCGCATCGATGCGCAGCAGGCGAAAGCCATTGATCTCGCCCTGGCTCTGGCAGCGCTCGGTGTCATTCATGCCGATCTGGTCGAGCCGGAACTCGAGCGGCTCGTCGACCGGCGAAAAGATCGGGCGCGGATTGACCACCATGCGGAAGGGATCGGCGGAAAGCTCGGTCACCGGGTTGAAGCCGGCGGTGATGCCGCGATTTGCCTTCAGTTCCGCTTGACTGACGATCGCTTCGCCCTTTTGCCGGGCCTGCAGCCGCGCCGCGTCCACCGGGGCATTCTCGTCGTCGAGCCGGACACGGATCGGCGAGCCCTTCAGGAAACTGTCGTCGGCCGTGTCGATATAATAGCGGTTTGCATAGGGAAATCCCGATCCGTCCTGGACGCCGTATTCCTCGAAGGCAAAGACCCCGCCATCGCGGCTGAAGCCGAGGATCTCAAGCTCGGCGACATCGCCTGCGTGGGCGGCGGCCAAAGTTGCAAGCTGGGCAAGCAGGCAGACGGCAAACAGAGCAAGATTTCGCATGGGGAATTCCATTCAGGCGGTGGACGCCGTTAAATTCCTATCACGATGCCGTCAAAAGATCGTGCTGACTGAAACACAAAGTCGATGCATCCAATCCGGCTGTCGTTTGTTATTGTCGGCAGCTTCACCGCATCGTGCCTTCCGAAAATCAGGATCGATTTCGGAAGGTACGGCGCATTGATTCAAAATGTTTTAGAGCGTCCTTTGCGCGTCCAAAAGCGCGCGGCGCTATAAGGGAGACCCCCATGACAGATGCAGCCAAGATTCGCGAACGTATGGAAGTGATCGGCGCCGACGGGGTCCATGTCGGTACCGTCGACAAGGTTGACGGAGATCGCATCAAGCTGACCAAGCGCGACAGCGGTGAGGGCGCTCACAGGGGTCATCACCACTTCATTCCTCTCAGCCTTGTCGCCGAGGTCGAGGGCCAGAAGGTGCGGCTGTCGGCAAACTCGGACGTTGCGGTCACGTTCGAGGAAGAAAAATCCGACCCCACTTGATCATAAGTCCAGTCCGGTTACGGCAAATCCGAATGAGCCCTGCGCGGTCAGCGCGACGACCAGACCGGGAACAGATCGCTCTCGGCCGGCGTCGCGGCAAAGACGCCGCGGCTGATGGCGCGCGCCATCGTGGCGCCGGCGGCGGCGTAGAGATCGATCGCATCGTTGGGCCTGAGCTCGATGCCACTCTTGCCCGTTGCCAGCGCGAAGACCAGATCGCCGTCTGCGGGCGTGTGCGTCGGCCAAATGGCACGGACAAAGCCGTCATGCGCTGATATCGCCAGGCGTTTGGCGGCGGCCTTCGTGAGTACCGCGTCGGTGGCGATCACGGCGATGGTCGTATTGGCGCCGGTTTCCGCCTGCTCTGCGGCATGCTTGTCACGGAACTTCAGCAGGATCTTTCTGGCATCGTCAGGCATTGGGTGGGGAAAGCCTAAGCCGCCGAACTCGTCGCCGATCTCGAACGGCGCCGCCCAGAAATGGCGGGTCCCGGCGACCGTCACCGAGCCCGTCGGGTTGACGGCGGCGAGCGCGCCGATGGTGACGCCGCTGTCCAGCACTGTCGAGGCCGAGCCGAGCCCGCCCTTCAGGCCGGAGCTCAAAGCCCCACTACCAGCGCCGGCAGTGCCGAGCGCAAAGTCGATCGCGGCGGCTTGCGCGGCTTCGTAGCCAAGGTCGCGGTAAGGCGGATACCGGCCCCAATCCTTGTCACCGCCATTGCGCAGGTCGAACAGGATCGCCGCCGGCACGATCGGCACCCGAAAGCCGCCGACCTCGACGCCGATGCCTCTTTCGCGCAAGGCCGCCTGCACCCCCGACGCGGCGTCAAGGCCAAAAGCCGAGCCGCCCGAAAGCACCACGGCATGGATGGCGTGGATCGAATTGTGCGGCTCGAGCAGGTCGGTTTCGCGGGTGCCTGGCGCACCGCCCAGGATTTGCACGCCGGCCACGGCCGGTTCGTCGCAGATGACGGTGGTCACACCGGATTTCAGCTTCGCATTCGCCGCATTGCCGACACGCAGGCCGGCGACGTCGGTGATGAGATTGCGCGGACCCGTACGGAACATCCCCGTGCTGGACATCATTGGCTCTCCGCCGGCACGAAACGGCCGCCGTCGAAACGGTAGGCTCGATAAGGATTTTGCGTCAGGTCACCTTTTTCGTCAAAGCGGATCGGTCCGATCGCCGTGGCGAAGTCATGCGCGGTCAGCACGTTGGCCAGTCTCTCGCCGGAGCTTTGCGTCAATGCCGAAGCCGACTTGGCGATCTCGACCGCGGCATAGGCGGGCAGGGTGTAACCTTCCGGCACGATGTTTTGCCCGGCAAAGCTCTGCAGCACCTTGGGGTCGGCGACATCGGCCCATTCGGGCGGCGCGATCATCAGCGTGCCGATGGCATAAGGCACATCGCCGAGCGGCGCGCGCAACGCTTCGCCGCCCGCAAACACCATGCCGGTATTTAGCTGGCCAGCATCCCGGCCCATAACGGCGACATCATCGCCGTCGCCGCCGGCAAAGACATGCGTTGCGCCGGCTTTCTTAAGTCGGCCGATCAGGCCGATCTGGTTGTCGAGCTGCGGCCGGAACGTGTCGACGAACACCGGCTTCAGGGCCGCTTGCTCGGCGGCTGCCCGAAACGTCTCGGCCATTTCGCGGCCATAGATCGTGCCGTCGTCGACGATGGCGAACAGCTCGGTCTGCCATAGGCGGGTGAGGATGGCAGCGACGGCATTGCGCTCGTCGTCGCCGCGCGGCCCGAGACGATAGATCGGCCATCCCGTCTTGGCGCGCCGGTCGGTCAGGCTTTCCGTGCGAACGCCGACTGTGATCACCGGTATGCCGGCATCCTTGAGGATCGGCAGAGCCGCCTCGATTGCGTCGGTGCACAAAAACCCGATGACGACGTTGACCTTGGCCGCGGCGAACTCCCGCGCGGCGGCGGCGCCACCATCGGCCGTGCAGGCGTCATCGATCGTCGTGATTTCGGCGTCGTTCGCTTCAGCCGCCATTGTCGCGCCTGCCTCGATCTGTTTGCCGAGGATCGCCGACGGCCCCGACAGCGGTGCCGCGACGCCGACCAGCAGCCTCTCGGCGCTCGCACCCCCGGCGACCGAGAGCCAGGCCAGCACCGCTATTGTGGTTGTCCAAGGTCGCATGCGAGCGAAGAATTCCTCCGCGCCGGTCGCGTGTTCTGCCGGCGCCAATGCCGTCAAGACCTAAAGGCTGGCCAGCTTTGGCGCAACACGGGAATCCAGGATATACGTCAAGCACTTCGCTTGTGGGCTGCAATATCCCCCCATATATAACGGTTGGTTCTGACTAGTGGAAAATCATCGGTGCTGAAGAAGAATGACATCGGGCCGCAGGCCTACCGCGACGCGATGGCCCATTTTGCCGGTCATGTGCATGTAGTCACCACCGATGGCCCCGCCGGCAGGCGCGGCGCGACGGTGATCGCGGCCTGCTCGGTGTCGGACACGCCGCCAACCATCCTGGTCTGCCTCAATCGCGAAAATCCCAAGAATGAGCCGTTCGTGGAAAACGGCAAATTTGCCCTGAACACGCTGGCTTCGGATCAGGAGCCGCTGTCGATCGGCTTTTCCGGCATGACCGGCCTGCCGGTCGAGGAGCGTTTCGCGTTGGCCGAATGGGATGTGATCTCGACTGGTGCGCCGACGCTGAAGGGCGCGCTCGCCGTCTTCGACTGCGAACTGATCGACTCCAAGGATCTGGCCACCCACCGTGTGCTTTTTGGCAAGGTTACAGGTTTGCGTATGGGCGATAACTTGCGGCCGCTGATCTATCACAACCGCGGCTACCACGCTTTGTAGAGGCTTTCAGGTGGCCGCGCCCGCGGAGACAGAATGACCGAGTGGAAAACCGCGTCCGGCGCCGCGGATGATCGACGAGACGCTCGATCTGTTGACCCGTGCGGATTATGTGGCGGACCGGTCGCTGGCAACCGTGCTGTTTTTATGGGTTCGGTCGACCCGCGCCGATGGATCGAGGCTGGCGTGAAGCGCGTCGCGTAACCACATGTCTCCCAAGGAGGAATCATGGAACGCAGTATCTATCTCGATGAGGCTCGCGACCCGCTAATCATCGCGGAGGGCTGGATGAAGGACGGCAAGGATGTCGCCATTGCCACCGTGGTCGAGACCTGGGGCTCCGCGCCGCGCCCGGTCGGCAGCCACCTGGTCATCGACGCCCAAGGCAATTTCCACGGCTCCGTCTCGGGCGGCTGCGTCGAAGGCGCCGTAGTCACCGAGGCGGTCGAGGTTATCGACAGCGGCAAGGCCAAAATGCTCGAATTCGGCGTCGCAGACGAGACCGCCTGGCAAGTCGGCCTGTCATGCGGCGGCCGCATCAAGGTCTATGTAGAAAGATTGGGTTGATCTCGAATGGATCCCTATGCGCTGAAGACACTCAACGCCGAACGCCGCGCCCGCCGCGCGGCAATCCTGGTCACCGATCTCGGCGACGGCCGCGACCGTGTCGTGCGCGAGGGAGACCGGGTAGCCGGTGAACTCGGGGCGGCCGTCGCCAAGGCATTTCGCACGGGCAATTCCGGTTCGGTCGAAGCTGAGGGGCGCACGTTCTTCCTCAACGCACATCTGCCGCAGCCGCGCCTGGTGGTGATCGGCGCCGTCCACATCAGCCAGGCGCTGGCACCGATGGCTAGGATCGCCGGCTATCCTGTCGAGATCATCGATCCGCGCACGGCCTTTGCCACGCCCAATCGTTTTCCCGATATCGCGCTGCATGCCGAATGGCCAGAGGATGTGCTGACGCGTCAGCCGCTCGATAACTATACGGCGCTGGCTGCTCTCACCCACGATCCGAAGATCGACGATTTCGCGTTGAAGGCGGCGCTCGACGCCGGCTGCTTTTATGTCGGCGCGCTCGGCAGCCGCAAGACCCACGCCAAACGTGTGGAACGCCTGCTGGCTTCGGGGGCGACAGCCGACCAGATCGCCCGCATTCATGCGCCGATCGGCCTCGACATTGGAGCTGCCAGCCCGGCCGAGATAGCCGTCGCGGTGTTGGCGCAAGCGATCCACGCCTTTCGCTCCCGCGGCCTCGAATCCAAAGGCGCAGTCGCGTGAAATTTGGTCCCGTTGCGATCGATGCGGCCGAAGGGGCAGTGCTTGCGCACGCCACTACAGCCGGAGAGCGCCGCTTCCGCAAGGCGCACCGGTTAAGCGCCGGAGATGTGTCCCTGTTGAAGGCCGCTGGCATTTCCGAGGTCGTCGCGGCGGTGCTGGCGCCCGATGATCTCAGCGAGGACGTCGCCGCTGAAAAGATCGCCGCATGTATGATCCATCGCAACATCGAGGCGAAGCCTGCCGCGACAGGTAGGGTCAACCTCCACGCGCAGGCTGCCGGCATGTTCACCGTCGACGCGGCGATGATCGACGCCATCAACGCCGTCGATCCGACGATCACCATCGCCACGCTCGCGCAGCATGCGCCGGTCGAAAAAGGTCAGATGGTAGCAACGGTGAAGATCATTCCGTTTGCGGCCGCCTCCGTTTTGGTCGATGCGGTGGCAAGGATCTGCGCGGGCGGCGAGATCTTTGCGGTCAACGCCTATCAGCCGGTGCGCGTCGGCGTCATCCAGACGGTGCTGCCCGGCATCAAACCCAGCGTGCTCGACAAGACGCTGCGCGTCACCGAAGCACGCCTGGCGCGTTCGGGCGGCAGGCTGACGGCGGAGCGTCGAACGCCGCATGAAATTATCCCCGTCGCCGAGGCTGCGGCCTCGCTGATCCGCGACAACGATATGGTGGTGATCTTCGGCGCTTCGGCGATGGCCGATTTCGGCGACGTCGTTCCTGCTGCGATCGAAAGGGCGGGCGGCACTGTCGTCCGCGCCGGTATGCCGGTCGATCCCGGCAATCTGCTGGTGCTCGGCACACTCGGCGGCAAGCGCATCATCGGTGCGCCGGGCTGCGCCCGCAGTCCCAAGGAGAACGGCTTCGACTGGGTGCTCGACCGGCTGATCGCCGGTCTCGACGTGACCGCCAGGGATATTGCCGGCATGGGTGTCGGCGGTCTGTTGATGGAAATTCCGACGCGGCCGCAACCGCGCGAGCCGTTGCCGGCCAAAGCCGAACCAAAGGTCGAGATTGTGCTTCTGGCCGCCGGCCGCTCCAGCCGCATGGGCGGGCCGAACAAGCTCTTGGCACTGTTCGATGGCAAGCCTCTGGTCCGCCGCACCGCCGAACGCGCGGTCGGTTCGAAAGCCGCGGCCACCATCGTAGTCACCGGCCACCAGAGCGAGCGCGTGCGCAGTGCACTGTCTGGCCTCGATGTGACCTTCGCCGACAATCCGGATTTCGCCGAGGGTCTGTCTTCGTCGCTAAAGGCCGGCATCGCCAAGATTTCCGGCGACGCCGCCGGCGCCATGATTGTCCTCGGCGATATGCCCGGCGTCGCCTCGGCCGACCTCGACAGGCTGATCGAGGCGTTCCGCAGGTCAGAAGGCCGATCGGTGGTGCGGGCCTCGCACGCTGGGCGGCGCGGCAATCCGGTGCTGCTGCCGCGTCCGCTGTTTGCCGCGATCGCTCACCTCCAAGGCGATACCGGCGCCCGCCATCTGGTCGAGGCCGAAGGGCTCGACGTCATCGATGTCGAGATCGGCGAAGGGGCAGCGATCGATGTCGACACGCGCGAGGCGCTGGAAGGCGCCGGCGGCGTGCTGCAGGATTGACAAACCGAAGCCGAAAAACGCATGGCTGAGGGATGGCCTTTCGTTCCTGCTTCCGGTTCCGCTTGCCCCCCTCGGGCCTCCCGGCCCTGCTGATGGCGATTCTTTTGCAGCTCTTTTGTGTCGCCTATGCCAACGCTCTCGAACTCAAACCCTTCAAGGACGATCTGTTCGCCTATCCGGTCACCCTCTCGTCCGAGAGCAACGGCGCCTATACGGTGGTCGATTATCGTGAGCTGCGCGACATCAACGCTCGTGACGAAGTGCCTGAGCGTCGTGTGCACGCGCAATACACCGAAACCGGCGTGCGCAAGGTGCAGCAGGATCTCTTGCTGAAGACCGACGCCGGCGATGTCCGCCACATTGCCGTCGGCAAGACCGGGGGCGCCAGCATCATCGTGCTTTATCTGCACGGGCAGGGCGGCAGCCGTAAGCAGGGCACCGACGACTTCACCTTCGGCGGTAATTTCAACCGCATCAAGAACCTGATGGCGGGCAATGGCGGTCTCTATCTATCGCCGGACTTTTCCGATTTCGGCGACACAGGTGCCGCCCAGATCGCCGCGCTGATCGACCACTATGCCGAACAATCGCCGAGCGCAAAAATCTTCGTCGCCTGCGGCTCGATGGGCGGCTCATTATGCTGGAAGCTGGCCGCCCGCAATGATACCGGCCGGCGCATCGACGGGCTGCTGCTGCTCGGCTCGCTATGGGACGAGAGTTTCTTCTCAAGCCCCGCCTTCAAGCGTCGTGTGCCGGTCTTCTTCGGCCAAGGCAGCAAGGACCCGGTGTTTCCAATCGAGAAACAGGAAGCCTTCTTCCGCTCCATCCTGGCCAAATCGAAGAGCTATCCCACACGCTTCGTCCGCTTCGAGACCGGCACGCACGGCACGCCCATCCGCATGACCGACTGGCGCGGCACGCTCAACTGGATGTTGTCGGAGGCCCCTTAAGGCGCGGTATTGTAGTCGACGACCGTCTGCGGATTTTCCTCGCCGTCATAAGACGCGTCGACGTCGTACTGGACCAGGGAAAAATCGCCGTTGCGAAACAGATAGGTCCCCGACGAAGAGGCATCGCCGATGCCGCGCCATTTGTTGAAGGTGGTGATCGTCTTGGTCTCTTCGTCGTAATCGGAATTGGTTGCCCAGCCGGAGGTCTGGAAGCCAACTATGGTCATGCCCAGCAATTTGCCGTCGCTGTCATTGTTCTCGTAGCGGATGTCCATTTCAGGTTCGGCGAACTGCAATTGTCTTACGCCAAGCACGTCGTCGCTCATGTAATAGATCGAGTTTTCGTTGTAGGCTGCGGCCGAGCAGGCGAAATGGAAAAGCCGCGTTTCGCTTTCGGGATCGCTGGTAGCCGCATCCTTGTCCTTATAGTGGATCGAGAAAATATCCGGCTTCTGCGCCAAAAGATCCTTGTCGCACTGGTCGCCATAGGTCGCGGCAAACGCCTTGTTGGCCTGCTCAAGCGCTGCGTCCTTCTTCGGCGGCGGCGGTCCTTCGCCGCAGCTTGCCGGCACGGCATCCTCGAAATCGGCCTTTGAGGGTTTCAGCGCACCCTTGTCGATGAAGATCGAGCGAAATGGCGGTTCCTGGATCGAGGCGTTGATCTGGCGCAGCGTATAGCAGCCGGCAAAGACATTCTCGCTGCCGTCCTTGGCCGTCGCCCGGATGGCGACCGGAACGCTGTAGTAGATGCTGCCGGCAGCCCCGTCTTCGGATACGCCACCGGTTTTGACTTCGACCGTGTCCGTGCCGTCATAGCCTTTGACGAAGGAATTGAAATCCTTGGCCGGCTTGGTGTCGCCGAAATAGTCCCAGGCGCGCGCGAATTCGTGCCGGCTGATGGCACTATAAAGCGACCGGATCACCGCTTCGGCATTCGACCTGTCGTCGATATAAGGCGCGTCTGCGGCGAGCGCCGATTGGCCGGCAACGGCAAGAGAGATAAAGGCGGTCGCTGCAAAAAGGGCGCGTCTCATGGGGAACCTCCACTCGATAAAAAATCCTATCATATCGATTGCGGCGACGTGGTGACGCTTGAACAATCGCCTGCGAAAGCGCTACCTCTCGCCATAGGCAGTAGGGCTGCGTGGAGATTTCTTGTGACCATATCAATGTATGAAGCATCCGTGCCGGTATTTTCGGCGAGGCTGAAGTCACTGGCCAATGTGCTGAACATTGCCGAGCAAAATGCGGCTGATCGCAAGATCGATCCGCAGGTGTATCTGACGGCGAGGCTGGCGCCGGACATGTTTGCGCTGACCAGGCAGGTACAGATTGCCACCGATCACGCCAAGGGCGCGCCATCGCGGCTTGCCGGGCGTGAGGTGCCAAAATACGAGGATAATGAGACGAGCTTCGTTGATCTGCAGGCCCGCCTTACCAAAACGCTCGACTATCTCGCGACATTTTCGGCGGCCGAATTCGATGGTTCAGATGACAGGATGGTCGAACTGCGGCTTGCGGGGCGCGAGGTTTCGATGCCGGGAATGCAGTATCTGCTGCATGCCGCCATGCCCAATTTCTACTTCCACCTGACCACCGCCTACGACATCCTGCGCCACAACGGCGTGCCATTGGGCAAGTCGATCTTCCTCGGATTGCGTTGAGATCAGCTTGTGAGATATCCTGCTGCGGCGGGATATCTCACGGCGCGCTGTTTAGCGCAGGGACATTTCCCGGGCGATGCGCGGGAAATCGGCCGGCTTGACGCCGATATCGGCGCGATCGGCATTGCTCATCGAATGGAGCAGCGCCAGTGCCGCACGATAACGCAGCTGTTCCCGCGGACGCGGACGGGCGAACATTTCAGTGAAGAATCCCACGATTCAAGCCCCTTATGGAACCTCCACGGCCGTCAATATAGGCAGATCATGACAATTGTGCAGTGCAGCATTCGCATGGCAGCCATGCTGCCCTGATCTTTTTTGACATAATTCGGCTGTTCCGGCGAAACTTCTGCGGTGCTTCGACCGTAGGCCTCAGTGCCGGCACTTGGCCGGTTTTTCCTCGCCATTCCTGGCGAACTTCCGGACTGCATTCACATGCAGTCCGGTCTTTTTTGTTAGCTGCGGCGAAAAACTCCGTTCGCCGGCATCCTGGGAAAGTCGCCTGGCCTGCCGTCGGTGGGCTTGGAAGCGGGCGGCGCTTTCCTGTATGCTATTGCTTCCTCCTCGCGCAGCCGCGCAAAATTCCCGCCGGAGAAACTCCATGCACAAACGCCGTCTCGGCCAGACCGAGCTTTTCGTGTCGCAAATCTGCCTCGGATCGATGACTTGGGGCCAGCAGAACACCGAGGCGGACGGTCACGCCCAGATGGATCTGGCGTTTGCTCGCGGCGTCAATTTCATCGACACCGCCGAACTCTATCCGATCCCGCCCAAGGCGGAGACACAAGGCCGTACCGAGACAATCATCGGCAATTGGATGAAGGAGAAGCGCAATCGGGACCAAGTGATCATCGCCTCGAAGGTAGTTGGTCGCACCGCCAACACTTGGTTTCGCGGCGACCGCCCGTCTAAACTGGTGCGCGCCGATATCTTCGACGCTATTGATAAGTCACTCGCTAGGCTCAACACCGATTACATCGACCTATATCAGATCCATTGGCCGGAACGCGACGTGCCGTGGGGTGCCAATCCGAACCGCATCGGCACCTTGCCGCGACGCTCCGATGCCACCGGCGTGCCGGAAGGCGAGACGCCGATCGCCGAGACACTTGCCGTATTCGATGAACTGGTGAAGGCCGGCAAGATCCGCCATTTCGGCCTGTCGAACGAGAATTCCTGGGGCGTCATGCGTTTCATTGCCGAAGCCGACAAGGGCCTCGGCCCGCGCGTCGCCTCGCTGCAGAACGCCTATAATTTCGTCAATCGCACCTTCGAAGTGAACCTTGCCGAAGTCTGCGAGCGCGAGCAGGTGTCGCTGCTTGCCTATTCACCGCTGGCGCAAGGCTATTTGACCGGCAAATACGATCATGGCGCGCGGCCGCAGGGCTCGCGCTCGCAGTTGTTCAACCGCGGCCAGCGCTACGAGACGCCGAATGCTGCCGAGGTGCAGCTCGAATACAACCGGTTGGCGCGCACCTTCGGCATGGAGCCGGCGCTGTTTGCCAATGCCTATGTCTCGAACCGGCCCTTGGTCACCTCGAACATCATCGGCACCACCACCATTTCGCAACTCGAAATGGCGCTCTCTTCCGCCGACGTGGTCTGGACCGAGGAGATGCAGAAGGCCGTTGATGCGATCCATCAGCGCGTCGGCAATCCGTGCCCTTGATGCGTCGGGACGTGGTTGTCCGATCGTCATAAGGAGAGGGGGACAGCCATGGGCTTCCGGATCGATGCGGTGCGCGCGAAATTTCCGGCCTTGTCGTTGACCGATAAGGGCCGCCGGCGCATTTATCTCGACAATCCTGCCGGCACGCAGGTGCCGCAGGCGGTGGCGGACGCGGTGTCACGCTGTCTGCTGACCACCAATGCCAATCTCGGCGGCTTCTTCGAGACCAGTATTGCGGCACAGGACATTGTCGACGAAGCCCATCTGGCGATGGCGGATTTCCTCGGCGCTGCGAGCCCGCAGGAAATTATCATCGGTGCCAACATGACGACATTGACCTACCACATGTCGCGAACGCTCGGCCGCACGATGAAGCCCGGGGACGAGATCATCCTCACCCGCATGGACCATGAGGGCAACGTCTCACCCTGGCTGCAGCTGGCTGAAGACCTTGGCCTTGTCGTGCGCTGGCTGCCTTTCGACCAGCAGAGCTGGCAGATCGAGGAGGCGGCGCTCGCCGCGTTGCTTTCCGAGAGGACGCGGCTCGTCGCGCTCAACTACGCCAGCAATCTCACCGGGTCGATCAACCGGGTGAAGGCGTTGACCGGCATCGCCAGGCGGGCTGGTGCGTTGGTCTACGTCGATGCCGTCCAGTTCGCGCCGCATGGTCTCATCGACGTCCAAAACCTCGGCTGCGATTTCCTGATCTGCTCGGCGTACAAGTTCTTCGGCCCGCATATGGGAATTTTGTGGGGCAGGCTGGACGTTATCGATGCGCTTAAGCCGTATAAATGCCGTTGCTCGTCCAATGCCTTGCCGGAGCGCTTCGAGCTCGGCACGCCGCAAATTGAATTGATGGCCGGCCTGTCGGCGGCTGTCGATTATTTTGCCGAGTTGGGAGCGGCAGCTGGTGCGCAAGGGTCGCGTCGGCGGAAAATCGCCAAGGCCTTCGAAGTCTCAATCGCTTACGAGAACCCGCTAACGCAACAGTTGATCGACGGTCTGTCGGATATTGCCGGCCTGACCATCCACGGCATCACCGATCCGAAGCGGATCAATGAGCGTGTGCCGACGGTGTCGTTCACTGTCGAAGGCATAGCGCCGGAGACGATCGTGCGGCAGATGAATGCGGAAAACATCTTCCTGTGGTCCGGCCACAACTACGCCTGGGAGATCGTCCACCAGCTCGGCATCCCGGCCGAGCAGGGCGTGGTGCGCATCGGCATCGCCCATTACAACACTGCAGCCGAGATCGACGAGACGCTGGAGAGCGTGCACCGCGTTGTCGCCATGCTGAGGCACGAGCGATCCTGAGCGGGCCACGCCGACGGATCATCGCTTGTGGGCCCCGCCAAAACCGGTGAGGAAGGCGGTGAGATTGTCGCCGAGCTCGTCGCAGAGATAGCCGCCTTCCTGGACGATGACCGTCGGCAGCCCGAGCCCGGCGATCGCCTCGCCGATGCGCGAAAAACCAGGCGTGCTCACCGACAGCCCGCCGAACGGATCACCTTCGAAGGCGTCCAGCCCCAGCGCGACCACAAGCGCATCGGGCGAGAAGGCGTTGATGCGCTGGAACGCTGCCGCCAGTGCTTCGAGGAAAGCCGCATCGCCGGATTTGCGCGGCAGCGGCAGGTTGAGATTGTAGCCGAGGCCGGCGCCTTCGCCGCGCTCGTCCGCATAGCCCCAGAAAAACGGATAGAACCGCACCGGGTCGGCATGCAGCGACACGGTGAGCACGTCCGGCCGGGCATAGAAGATGCCTTGCGTCCCGTTGCCGTGATGCAGGTCGACATCGAGGATCGCCACCCGCGCTGCCTGCTTGCGTAGAGCCTGTGCGGCGACCGCCGAATTGTTGATGAAGCAGAAGCCGCCGGCGACGTCGGCAAAGGCGTGATGGCCGGGCGGCCGGCATAGCGCGTAGGCGGCCGGCGCTCCCAACATCACCGCCTCGGCGGTTTCAACCGCGCTCCAGGCGCTCCAAAGCGCGCTCTGCCACGTCTCGCCGGAGATCGGGCAGGCTGTGTCGGCCATGTGGTAGCCGGCTTGGCCGACCGCCGAGGCCGGATAGGAGCCGTTCCGCGCGATCGGGTGGATGTTGGGGATGACCTCGGCCGAGGCGCCCTCGATGCGCTGCCAGCGCGCGAAGATATGGTGAAGGAAATCGAGATATTCCGGCGTATGTACCGCGGCAATAGGGCCGAGTCCGTGATCCCGCGGCCGTTCGATCGTGCAGCCGGCAGCCTTTGCGCCGGCCAACAATCGCTCGACCCGTTCCGGCTTTTCCGGATTGGGCTGCGGCGTGCCGCTGGAGAGGAACGCCTTCGGGTCGTGGCGCTTCTGTTCTTCGGCATAGAAGGCTTTCATGTTGGCTCCTCCGGTGCATCGGCGAAAGCAAAAAAGGCGTCGCCGACGATCTTCTGCACCTGCTCGTAGCTGGACCAGGCAATGCCCAACCGTTCGTAAAAAGCCTTGGCGGTCTCGTTGTCGGTATCGACGGACAGCTTGAGATAGACGCCGCCGTCCTTCCGGCATTGCGCCGCGACCTGGCGCAGCAGGCGCTCGCCGATCCTGCGGCCGCGAAAACGGTCCTCGACATAGAGGTCCTGCACATAGACGCCGGGCCGGCCCATCCATGTCGAGAAGATTGGAAAATGCAGGCAAAGCCCGGCAAACTCGCCGCCGACCTCGGCGATCAGGGTCGAGAAGGCAGGCTTCTCGCCAAAGCCATAGGTGCGGAGATCCCGAGCTGTCGAGGTGATCTCCTGATGTGCGCCGACATGCGCGCCGAGCCGTAGGAGCGCGGCGTGGATGGTTTCGACGTCCTCCACCCGGCCGGGCCGGATGACAATGTCTCTTGACGGTGGGTTGGTCACGGCCGCATCTCAGAACGCCACGCGGTCGCCGCCCTTGAGCGCCAGCATCTGCCGCGCCTCGGCCGGCGTCGCGACGTCCAGCGACAATCCGTCGAGCACGCTGCGGATGCGGCGCACCTGGTCGGCATTGGACTTGGCGAGTTGGCGCCCGTCGTAGAGGCTGTCCTCCAGCCCGACGCGGACATTGCCGCCCATCGCCGCCGCAATCGAGACCATCGGCATCTGGTGGCGTCCGGCGGCCAGCACCGAAAATTGGTAGCTATCGCCGAACAGTTTGTCGGCGATGCGCTTCATGTGGATCAGGTTTTCTGGATCGGCGCCGATGCCGCCAAGGATGCCCAAAACAAACTGGATGAACAAAGGTCCAGACACCAGCCGACGATCGCGAAAATGCGCCAGCGAATAGAGATGGCCGACATCGTAGCACTCGAATTCGAAGCGCGTGCCGCAACCGCGCCCGAGGTTCTCGAGCACCGTCTCCATGTCGGCAAAGGTGTTTTTGAAGATCGTGTCGCGGGTGGCCTCAAGCAGTTTCGGCTCCCATTCGTGCTGCCATTCCCGCGGCCGCTCGAGCATCGGGAACAGCGCAAAGTTCATCGAACCCATATTGAGCGAACACATTTCCGGCTCGGCCCTGAGCGGCGCGGCCAGCCGCTGGTCGAGCGTCATCAGCGACGATCCGCCGGTGGTGATGTTGATCACCGCATCGGTCGCCTGCTTGATGCGCGGCAGGAACTGCATGAACACCTCGGGGTCGGCGGTCGGCCGCCCATCCTTAGGGTCGCGGGCATGAAGATGCAGGATCGAAGCGCCCGCCTCGGCGGCGGCGATTGCGTCTGCGGCGATCTGGTCCGGCGTCACTGGCAGATGCGGCGACATCGACGGGGTGTGCACCGACCCGGTGACGGCGCAGGTGATGATGACTTTGCGCGGTGCCATGGTTCGTTCCTCAGCCTTCGACCGGCAGGTCGAGCTCGCCGGCCAGCACCTCGAGCGCGTCACCGATGATGGATATGATCTCGCCGATCTGCGCGGCGGTGACGATCATCGGCGGCGCGACCATGAAATTGTCGCCGTCGACACCGCCCTTGACCTTGCGTCCGTAGATGATCAGGCCGCGCTCATAGGCGAGGTCGAGCAGGCGCTGAGTGGCCTTTTTCGCCGGCTCGATCGGCCTCAGCGTGTCCGGATCGGCGACCATTTCGGCACCGGTGAGCAGGCCCTTGCCGCGGACGTCGGCGATGAACGGAAACCGCTTCGCCAATCCCTTCAGCTCGGCCATCAATAGCTCGCCCATGACAGCCGCGTTGGCGATCAGGCCGAGACGGTCCATCTCGCCGAGCACGGCGAGCCCGGCGACGCAGGCGAGCGGATTGCCGGCATAGGTATGGCCGTGCTGGAAGCCGCCCGACGCGAGCAATGGCTGCACCAGCCGCATCGGTGCCGCCAGCGCACCGAGCGGGGCATAGCCCGAGCCCAGCCCCTTCGACAGCGCGACGATGTCTGGCTTGCAGTTCCAGTGGTCGCCGCCAAGGAATTTTCCGGTGCGGCCGGCACCACTCATCACTTCGTCATGAATGAGCAGGATGCCGTAGCGATTGCAGATCTCGCGGATGCGCGGATAATAGCTGTCGGGCGCCACCAATGCAGCCGTGGCAGCGCCGCCGACCGGCTCCATAATGAAGGCGAGCACGCTCTGCGGTCCCTCGGCGAGGATCTTTTCCTCCAGCATGTCGGCGTAGCGGGTGCCGCGCTGTTCCATCGAAAGATTGTCGCGGTCGCGCCAGGCGGCAGGCGCCGGCACCGTCGGCATGAGCTGCATCATCGGCGCAAAAGTTTCGGCCAGCGCATCGTCGCCGGTGACGGCGAGCGCGCCAAGCGTGCCGCCATGATAGGACGGAAAGCGCGTGATCACCTTCCAGCGGCTGGGCTGGCCGGTGGCGACCGCCCATTGCCGCGCCAGCTTGACGCAGGATTCCGTCGCTTCAGAGCCGCCGGAGACGAAAAAGATGCGGTCCAGGCCCTCGGGGAGTTTGGCCGCCAGTTGCCGCGCGAGCTCCTCTGCCGGTTCGTTCTCGAAATGCAGGCGGTAGGCGAAGGTGGCGCGGTCCATCTGCCGTTTCATCGCGTCGAGCACGTTGCGATTGGAGTGGCCGATATTGGCGACCATCGGGCCGCTCGATCCGTCGATGAAGCGGCGGCCATCCTGCGTCCACATGTAGATGCCTTCGGCGCGGTCGATCAGCGGCCGGCGCAGGCTGGACAGATAGAACAGATGCGAGGCTTCGCGGGCTTCCGGGGCAGGGGACTTCAGCATGTCATGACTTTCCGAGATAGCGGTCGAGGACATTTCTGGTAACACGCTCGACCATCGCATCCTGCCCTAGCAGGCCGGCAACCCATTCGCAGCTTCCGGCGTGAAACACCTCGCCTTTGCCGCGCCGGAAATTGACGATCATGCCGTTGCCGCGTTTGACCTTGTCGAGATTGGCATCGCTTGCCTCGCCGAACAGCGTTTCGGCGGTGAAGCGACCGTCCTCGTCGCCGAGGAACTGGTCCTCGAACGGAATGTCGGCGCTTTCCTCGACCTGGGCAGCCATGCCGACCGCGAGCACCTGCAGGCCGTCCGGTGCGCCGCTGTCGGGCGTGGGGTAGGGCAGGCCGCCGCGGATCTCGAAATCGAGCCCATCGACCTCATAGCCATAGACATGGCTGTCGGCGCCGAGCAGGTCGCCATAGTAGATGCCGGTACCGGCAAAGGCCCAATGCTCCGGCCGGTAGACCGGAAAGCCGCGCACACCGCGCGGCGCACAGCCGCCCCAGCCGGCATAGACGCCTCTTGTCGCGTTGAGGCCGAAGGTCGCCGCACCCGGCCGGCCGATTTCCGGCGCTTCCCAGGAATTGGTGGCGCGCCTTATATCGCCGCCGCGATAGGCCGGGTCCTCGGCGCGGGCGCGGTATTTGTAGCAGACCTGCCGGCGGCCTTCGTCCTCCAGCCTGGTCTGCCACATGAAGTTGCCGGCAAAGCGCGCCGCATGACCGCCGCGCTCGACATAGCTGTCGACCGCATCACGCATTTCCCAGGTCCAATATTCGTCGTGGCCGACGAAGACGACGCAGTCATAGCCGTCGAGAATGTCGGGCGAAAAATGCAGATCGTGCTGGCTGGCGAGATCGACGGCGTAGCCGGAACGCTCAGCGAAGCGGAAGAAATGGCTGTCGTAGCTTGCCCAGCCGGCTGAGGCGTATTTCTTCGAATGGCCGGTGGCAAAGGCCCATTCCATGTGCGGATAGCGCGGCACGGTTTTCGGCGGCACCGCAACTTCGAGCGGCACGCGCGGCGCATCCTTGGGCAGCACGACGAAGCCGCGGCACCAAGGCCGCTGCGTCGACACCATTCGTGCATACTGGTCGCGGGCCGGCCCGGTGATGCCTTCGTAATGGTTGGAACCGCCCCATGTGTTGTAGGCGAGCCAGGTGCCGGTGGCCGCGACCTGCAGCACGCGGCCGGGTTTCTTGCCGGGCTGCGGCGAGACGATGAAAAGGTGATGACAGCGGATCGGCTTGCCGTCGCGACCGTCCGCTTCAAGCGTGACGCGATAGGCGCCGGATGGCCAGTCGTCGCCGATGCGAAACTCGAACGACGCCTGCCAGCCGCAGCCTTCGACCGAACATTGATCCGGCGTATCTTGCCAGCGCGCCGCGATTCCGGTCCTTTCGAACATTGTCGTTTCCGCGCCGCCGTCGCGGATGATCGCGATGCCGAAACTGGTGGCCGTCGAACTGACATGCAGCGCCACCATCTCGCCGGGGCGATAGGAAAAACGGTCGCTGTAGCACCAGATTTCGCCACGCCCGCCATCCATACCGGGCCATTCCCAGTAATGGCTGCGCACCGCCTGGCGTCGCTGCTCCGGCGTCAGTCCGAAATCGGGAAACTCGGTCGGCAGATGGTTCATGGACACCGCTAAGGTCGAAGGCCGCCATTTCGGCCATCCGCCGGCCAAGCGTCAATTGGAAACGATCGGACCAGCCATTGCCGGGCTGCTCACTTGGCCTTGCCTGACAAACAGACTATCTCACAAAGGGCGGCGTTGTCCGCCACGGGAGTCGATATGCTGAGAGTGCAAAAGGTCAGGGTCAACGATATCTACGTGCCGACCGCGCGCAAGAAGACGCTGCATCCCGAGACCGTCCGCCATCTGGCCGAGGACATTCTGGAAAACGGCATGAAGATGCCGATCCAGGTGCGCCATGACGGCAAGCGCCATATCCTGGTCGAAGGGTTGCATCGGCTGGAAGCGGCCAAGTGGCTCGGCGAGACCGAGATCGACGCCTATCTGGTGCAAGCCAAGCGCCACTGAAGCCACTCAGTTCCTTCGTTCGAATCTCCGGTCCCGCGGATTTTTTCTCGCGGACCGTGTCGGCTTGCGTCTTGTTGGTTCGTCCTAGACACGAAAGCCAAAACCGACATGTGAGGGAACACCATGACCACCAAGCTGGACATCGCCCCCAACTCCGACCGCGAGCTGGTTCTCGCCCGCATCATCGATGCGCCGCGCGAGAACGTCTATCGCTGCTGGACCGAGCCGAACCTGTTGACGCAATGGTTCTCGCCGAAGCCGTGGACGACGCCGCGCGCCGAAATGGATGTGCGGACCGGTGGCTCCACCCTTGTCGTCATGGCCGATCCCGACGGCAAGGAGTTCCCGAATCCAGGCATCTTCCTCGAAGTCGTACCAGGCAAAAAGCTCGTCTTCACCGATGCCTATACCAAGGCGTGGGAGCCGTCCGAAAAGCCGTTCATGACGGTCGTGCTGACCTTCGACGACGAGGGCGAGGGCAAGACCCGCTACATCGCCCGGGTTGCGCATTGGTCGGTCGCCGACCGCGAACAGCACGAGAAAATGGGTTTTCACGACGGCTGGGGCCAGTGCGCCGAACAGCTCGAGGAGGTCGCCAAGCTACTTTGATGCACAAGCGACTTTGATGCAAACGAGAGAGGGAGACTGATATGTCCAGATCGATATTTTTTGCCATTTTCGCCTCGGCCGCCGCGCTCTTTGCCGCGCCGGGCACCATCAACGCAGAGGAGGCCAAGCCCGCCATGACGACCGCAACCGCAACACTGCCGAAGCCGCAAAAGTCCGGCCTGCTGCCGATCAACGGCCTGAACTATTATTACGCCGTCTATGGCAAGGGCGAGCCGTTGCTTCTGCTGCATGGCGGTCTCGGCACAACCGACATGTTCGCGCCGATCCTGCCGAAGCTTACCGAAAACCGCACCGTCATCGGGGTCGACCTGCAGGGCCATGGCCGCACCGCGCTCGGCGACCGGCCGCTCAGCTTGGAGGCGATGGGCGACGACATGGCGGCGATCGTCAAGGCGCTCGGCTACGACAAGGTCGACGTCATGGGATATTCGCTGGGTGGGGGCGTCGCCTTCCGCATGGCCGTGCAGCATCCCGACGTGGTGCGCCGGCTCGTCCTGGTCTCGACCGGCTACGCCGCGGACGGCTTCTATGCCGAGATGCGTGGCCAGCAGGCACAAGTCGGCGCGGCGATGGCCGACATGATGAAGGACACGCCGATGTACAAATCCTACGTCGCGGTCGCGCCGCATCCGGAGGATTTTCCGAAACTGCTCGACCAACTCGGCGCCTATATGCGCAAGGACTACGATTATTCTGCCGACGTGCCGAAGCTGAAAATGCCGGTCATGCTGGTGTTCGGCGACAGTGACATGTACCGGCCCGAGCACGAGATCAAGTTCTACCAGATGCTTGGCGGCGGGTTGAAGGACGCCGGCTGGATGCGCGAGAACCTGTCGCAAAACCGCCTGGCGATCCTGCCGAACCGCACGCACTATGACGTGTTCTTCGCGCCGGAACTGACAGCTGCCACGCTGCCGTTCCTCAATGGCGAGACCAAGGTCAAGACTTGGGATGAGGTCGTCAACGAAACGAACTGACGCTCAGTCAATTGTCTGCCGGCCGTCTCCCGCGAGATGGCCGGCATTTCGTTGATGAGGCCTTGGCTCGGCGCATCCAGCCGATCGCCCATCGGCCGGATCACAGCTTTAGATAACGCCATCAAAGCTTTTCAATTGACGGTGCCACGCCTATCGATAGGTATCGCCTATCCTCGCAGGAAGGGACATGGGCGATGGCAAGATATCAGGGCGGGTGTTTGTGCGGTGCGGTGCGCTACCATGTCGAGGCGACACCGATCAATGAGCGCGTCTGCCATTGCCGGCTCTGCCAGAAGGCACTGGGTGCCGCCTTCAACGCGCGCGTGCTGTTCCGCATCGACGATGTGACGGTCGACGGTCCGCTGGCGACGGTGAATTCCTCGCCCGATCTCAAGCGTGGCTTTTGCCCGCGTTGCGGCACGACGATGTTTTCCCGGCGCGATTCCGCCGGCATCATCGGCATCACGACCGGCTCGCTCGATGATCCTTCGGTGTTCAGGCCTGAGATGCATATCTGGACCGCCTCGAAGCAGCCCTGGGTCCAGATCGACGACGGCCTGCCGCAATATGAAGGCGCGCCACCTCCGGCTTGAGGTGAAGTCTGGATAAAATTTAATCCAAAGCGACACGAGATAGCCGGCAAAGCGTCATTGGCGGGCCATCATTGCTGCCTATCTATTGCGTGCGGGCGGCAGTCGAGGAGGCGACGGAATGAACGACAGCATCAACACCCTGGACGAGCTCTTGAGTGATCCGATGATCAAGCTGGTGATGGAGCGCGACCGCGTGCAGCCGGCAGAACTTCGCACGCTGCTCGAGGAAAAGGTCCGCCGGGCGGACGATGATGTGGCGGTCAACGATCGTTTTGTACCGCCGGCCCACCTTATGGCCACGACCTGCCACAAGCTGTGGCTGTGCGGCTAGGGTCTTGAAGCGGTCAGCCGGAATTTGCCGGCAAATAGCTGTAATGGCTGCGGAAATAAGCGAGCCTGAAGCCGAGGCGCGCATAGTTGCGATACGCCGGCCCGTCGCGTTCGGACTGCGGCGCCTCGATGTCGGCCACGAACAGTTTTGCACCGGCCGCAAGTCCGTCGCGCACCATCGCTTCGCCGAGCATTGCATCGAGGTCGAAGCTCGGCGCCATGATGCCGGGAACCGGCGCGTCGATGCCGCTCCAGGCCATGCCGTCGGCACCGATGAACATCGAGCGCACCGCCGCCACCGCGCCGTCCCGCCGCAGCATGTAATGATGCCAGCCGCGTCGGCCGGCCAGCGCCCGCAACCACGGTGAGGTCGGCAACCGATATTGGCTGTCGATGAACCCAGCCCATTCCCTTGCCGTTGCCGACGTTACCCGCTCGACCGAGACACCCTTCGACGGGAAAAGCGGCTCCGTTGGCAATGGCGTGGCATCGCGAAAGATGCGTTCCCAGCCGCCCTGACGCTGCAGGCCGCGTGCCTCGAGCCAGCAGCTGAGCGTCGCGGGCTCGGTATGCGGATTGGTGTAGAACCAGGGCCGCAGAATACCGGCCTCGCGATAATGCGCCAGAAGTGCGTCGAGCCGGCTCTCGGTGGCAGCGCTATCGACACCGAGATTCTTGACGCAGTTGAAATGGATGAACGGGATCGTCGTGCAGGTGGTCCAGACGAGATCGCCATCTTCGGCGATGGCAAGGCCTTGCCTTGCGGCAAAGTCTGCCGGGGCGGCGCGATAGAGATCGAGCCAGGCATTGACCTCGGCGCGTTCGATAACGCGGCTGAGATCGCCAGATATCTCGTCGATCCCGATGGCGGGCGAGCGTGGCTCGGGCGGGGCTACGGGCTGAAATTCTGACAGGGCGGCGGGCTGCATGACTTCCTCCCAAGTATGGCCTTACACCGTAAGATTAGTGGGAGACTAATCTCATGCAGTGAGTTGTCAAGCGGGATTGCGAGGCAGCCATGTGGCCGAACGGCGGGGATAGCGCACCTCCATCCGGGTCAACGTCCCGATGCAAAGCCCTAACAATTCGATTCAAACTTTGTTGGGAGTTTCTTGTTAGGAATCCAGCTTGGTTTGTCCGGCGGCGTTGTCCTGCCTTCGGTCTGTTGTGTTTTGCGTACAGGTCCAGATGCGGATATCAGGCGTCGTCATCTTTTCGATCGCAGCGCTGTGCCTTGCCGGCTGTACGTCGACCTCCGGCGTCGATGCGCTGCAAGTGCCGTCCAGCGAGACCACCAGTTCGGTTGTGCGGCCACCCGCGCCGGTGGCGTTCGTGGCGAAAACTGATGCTGCGCCCGCTTTTGCCGAACAGGAGCAGGACGAACAGCCGGTCGCGATGGACGTACCCGATCAGGACGTCGAACCGCCGGCCGAGGTCATCGCGCTGATGTCGCCGCCGAAGCGGCTGACACGCGCAGCACCGGCGATGCTTGCAGAGCCGGTCACGCGCTATGGTTTTCGTGACGCCAAGCCGATCAATTTCGGTAAGTCCTCCTCGCCGAGGCGCCTTGCCGTCCATGGCGTCGACGTTTCGCGCTGGCAGGGCAATGTGAACTGGCAAAAGCTGCGCGCCCAGGGCGCCAACTTCGCCTACATCAAGGCGACCGACGGCGGCGATCATATCGACCCGATGTTTACCAGGAACTGGCGCAATGCCGACGCCGCCGGCCTGAAGCGCGGCGCCTATCACTTCTTCTACTGGTGCCGCACCGCCGGCGAGCAGGCCGACTGGTTCATCCGCAACGTGCCGCGGGTCGAGGGCGCACTGCCGCCGGTGATCGACGTCGAGTGGAACGGCGAATCCAGCTGCAAGCGGCGCCCTTCGCGGCAAAAGGTGCTGGAAAAGATGCAGGTGTTCATGGACAAGCTCGAGCGCCACTACGGCCAGCGGCCGATCATCTACACCGCGCCCGACTTCTACCGCGACAATCTGCGCGGCGCATTCCCGGATTATCCATTCTGGGTGCGCGCCGTGGCCGCCCACCCGTCAAAGGTCTATCCCGGCCGCAAATGGCTGTTCTGGCAATATTCCGGCTCCGGCCTGTCGCACGGGGTGAGGGGCCGCATCGACCTCAACGTGTTCCATGGCGATGAGCGGGCATGGCGCGACTGGGTTGGCGGCCGGCAGATGGTAGCGGAGGCGGAGTAGCGGCAGCTCTTGCCTTCTCCCCTTGTGGGCCTGTTGCGTAATTCGCTGATTGTGATTCTCTGAGACGAAGCTCGGAGGGAATCGCGATGGCAGTGAAGCAGATGGGCCAGTTGAGCTTGGCGGAGGCTTTTCTGGGCGGCAAGTTGGCTGGCGGTTCTTCACCGCTTGATCGATTGTCGGGTCTGGTGAAGTGGTATCGCTTCGAGAAGCTGCTCAACCCGCTGCGCG